>DAIOWL010000299.1:0-7800 GCA_036758545.1 Streptosporangiaceae bacterium
TTCCGCGCCAGCGAAGATCCCGCCGATCCGCGGGAGCGCTTCTACCTGGTGGACATGTTCCCGTACCCATCGGGTGACCTGCACATGGGCCACGCCGAGGCGTACGCCATCGGCGACGCCCTCGCCCGCTACCACTTCCTGCGCGGCGAGAACGTGCTGCACCCGATCGGCTGGGATGCCTTCGGCCTGCCCGCCGAGAACGCTGCCATCAGGAACAACTCGCACCCAGCCGACTGGACCTACGCCAACATCGCGACCCAGGCCGCTTCCTTCCGGCGGTATGCGACCTCGTTCGACTGGAGCCGGCGGCTGCAGACCTGCGACCCCGCCTATTACCACTGGAACCAGTGGCTGTTCCTGCGGTTCTACGAGCGCGGCCTGGCCTACCGGCGTGACGGCTACGTGAACTGGTGCCCGGTCGACCAGACCGTGCTGGCCAACGAGCAGGTCATCGCGGGAAAGTGCGAGCGCTGCGGCGCCGACGTGGTGCGGCGCATGCTGAACCAGTGGTACTTCAAGATCACGGAGTACGCCGACCGGTTGCTGGCGGACGCCGCGCAACTCGAGGGCCGCTGGCCGGACCGTGTCCTGCTGATGCAGCGCAACTGGATCGGCCGGTCCGAGGGCGCCGAGGTCCGCTTCAGCGTGGAAGGCCGCGACGAGCCGGTCACGGTGTTCACCACCAGGCCCGACACGCTGTACGGCGCCACGTTCTTCGTAGTGGCCGCCGACTCGCCGCTGGCCGAGCAGATCTGCGCCCCCGATCGCCTGCCTGAGCTGCGTGCCTACGTGGAGCAAGTCAGGAAGCTGACCGACATCGAGCGGCAGTCCACCGAACGCGAGAAGACCGGAGTCTTCCTGGGCCGGCACGCGATCAACCCGGTGAATGGCGAGCGGATCCCGGTGTGGGCCGCCGACTACGTGCTGCCCGACTACGGCACCGGGGCGATCATGGCGGTGCCAGCGCACGACCAGCGCGACCTCGACTTCGCCCGCGCCTACGGACTCGACGTCCGGGTGGTGGTGGACACCGGGCTGCCGGATCCGGCCGAGACCTGGATCGCCACCCCGGGCGACGGCACCCTGGTGAACTCCGGTCCGATCAACGGCCTGGCCAAGGCCGAGGCGATCGCCGCGATCATCGCGATCCTGGAGGAGAAGGACCAGGGGAGCGGGGCGGTCAATTACCGGCTGCGGGACTGGCTGGTGTCCAGGCAGCGCTTCTGGGGCACCCCCATCCCGATCATCCACTGCCCGTCCTGCGGTGAGGTACCGGTGCCGGACGACCAGCTTCCGGTCGTCCTGCCCGACCTGCGTGGCCAGGACCTGGTGCCGCGGGGCGTGTCTCCGCTGGCCGCGGCCGAAGACTGGGTGAACGTGGCCTGCCCGGCCTGCGACGGCCCGGCCAAGCGGGACACGGACACCATGGACACCTTCGTGGACTCCTCCTGGTACATGTTCCGGTACTGCTCGCCCAGCTACACCGAAGGCGCGTTCGACCCAGCCGAGGTGCGCCGCTGGGCGCCGGTAGACATGTACGTGGGCGGCGTCGAGCACGCCATCCTGCACCTGCTGTACAGCAGGTTCTTCACCAAGATCCTGTACGACATGGGCATGGTCGACTTCACCGAGCCGTTCACCCGGCTGATCAACCAGGGCCAGGTGATCAACCAGGGCAAGGCGATGTCCAAGTCGCTCGGCAACGGCGTCGACCTGGGCGAGCAGATCGAGCGGTTCGGGGTGGACGCGATCAGGCTGACCATGATCTTCGCCAGCCCGCCCGAGGACGATATCGACTGGGCGGACATGCACCCGGAAGCCATGGTCAAGTTCCTCAGCCGGGTTTGGCGAATCGCCGCCGACGTGGCCGAAGCGGACCAGGGCACGGCCGAGCAGGCGGCTGCTACCGGCGACACGGAACTGCGCAGGGTCACCCACCGGACAGTCGACGAGGTCACCCGCCAGGTGGAGGCGTACCACCTGAACGTGGCCGTGGCCCGGCTGATGGAGCTGGTCAGCGCCACCCGGAAGGCAATCGACTCCGGGCCCGGGGCGGCCGACCCGGCCGTCCGCGAGGCGGCGGAGGTGCTGACCGTGCTGGTATCGCTGTTCGCGCCGTACACCGCCGAGGAGACCTGGCAGCTGCTCGGGCACAAGCCGTCGGTGGCGCGCGCCACCTGGCCGGTGATCGATCAGGCGCTGCTGACCCAGGAGAAGGTGACCTGCGTGGTGCAGGTCAACGGCAAGGTCCGCGACAAGCTCGAAGTCTCGCCGCAGATCGGGGAGGACGAGCTACGTGAGCTCGCGCTGGTCGCGCCCGGTGTCGTCCGGACGCTGGGTGACCAGCAGGTGAGCCGGGTCATCGTGCGGGCGCCGAAGCTGGTCAGCGTCGTCGCGGCGTAATCCGCCGGGAGCCGCGTCCTAGGACGCGGCTCCCGGCTCAGGCACCCGCTCGGACAGTCCCATCGCTCCAATCTGATGAAGCCGCTCAGACGCGGCGCAGCACGGCCACGACGCGGCCGAGGATGGTGGCCTCGTCGCCGAGAATCGGCGTGTAGGCCGGGTTGTGCGGAATCAGCCAGACGTGCCCGTCGCTCCGCTTGAACGTCTTCACCGTGGCCTCGCCGTCCAGCATCGCGGCCACGATCTCGCCGTTCTCCGCGTCTTCCTGCTGCCGGACCACGACCCAGTCCCCGTCGGTGATGGCGGCGTTCATCATCGAATCACCGGCCACCTTGAGCAGGAACAGCGTGCCCTCGCCGACCAGTTGCCTGGGCAACGGGAACACGTCTTCGATCGCCTGCTCGGCCAGGATCGGCCCGCCTGCGGCGATCCGGCCGACCAGCGGCACGTAGGCGGCCTCCTGCGAGGGGATGTCAAAACCCGGGATGTCGCCGGCTTCCTCCTCGTCCCGGGCGGGCTCCCGGCTCGGCTCCGGCCGCACCGCCGGATGCCCGGGCAGCCGCACCTCGACCGTCCGGGGCCGGCCCACGTCCCGGTGCAGGTAGCCCTTCTTCTGCAGCGTGCTGAGCTGGTACGAGACGCTGGAGGTGCTGGTCAGCCCGACAGCCTCACCGATTTCCCGCATCGACGGCGGGTAGCCGCGCTGCTGCACCGACTCCCGGATGACCTGGAGTACCTTGCGCTGCCGCCAGGTCAGGACATGATTCGGATCGGGCTTGTCCGGGGTTTCCGGGACGACGACCGGGACGCTGCCCTTCGGCTTGCGCCCTGGCCGCCCCTTAGGTCTGGGTGCCCCCGCTGGATCAGTGCCGGATACGCCGGCTACGGCGCCTCCCATGACGGTTTCCTCCATCTGATGACCTTCCGTGTCCGAGTTCTTGCGTGCTGAGTAGAGAGTAACGGTTCTTATTCGAGATCCCAAACATCTGTTCGACGTGTCGCCAAATTGTCAGACCCGCGACGTACAACGGCTACATACCCAGTTCGATCGAACAGTATTGCGATCGAATGGGTGTACGATCGAACGCAGTGCCAATCGAATGAAGGTTTGATCATGGAGGCGCCGTGAGTGCGATGCCAGCGACCGAGCTGACCTGCGATTCCGATATCGAGCTGGTACGCGCCCTCCGCTCGGTTGGCGTGCTGTCCGGCCTTCGGGAAGACGATCCAGGCGACGCGCCGGGCCCTCAGCACGCCGCGCTGGCGTCCCGGCGCGACACGCCAGACGTTCGACACGCCGCGTTCGCGCCCTCGCGCGACACGCCGGGCGTTCGACACGCCGTGTTTTCGCCCTCGGGCGACACGCCGGGCCGCCGGCTCGACACGCCGGCCGCGCGATCCGGCCGCCAGCGCGACACGTCCGTCGCCCCGCTGCGGCTGACCAGGCGCGGGCGGGTAGTGATCGCGATCGCGGCCGCGCTGCTGGTGACGATGGTCTCGCTGCTCCTGGCCGGCGTGGCGCAGGCGACAAATAACGGCCCGTCCCCGCGCGCGGCGCGGGAGAACCTCGTCCAGGTGATCGTCCGCCCGGGCCAGAGCCTGTGGTCGGTGGCCGAGAGCGCGGATCCCGACCAGGACACCCGCGCCGTCATCCAGCAGATCATCGACCTCAATTCGCTGAACGGCGAGACCGTGTTCGCCGGCCAGCAGCTCTGGGTCCCGCGCGGCTGAGCCCGAACACGGCCCAGCCCGGACGCGCGGCCCAGCCCGAACGCGCGGCTGAGCGCAAACACGCGGCTGAGCCGCGCCCGCGGCGGCCTCGTCACGACGTCAGGCCGCGACACGCCGGCGCGCCGCCCGCAGCCGCACGGTGGCCGGGATTTCCGCGTCCGCCCCTCGCGCCCGCTTGCCTTCCTGACGCCCGGTGGTCTACGGTAACCACAACATCTAGTACTTACACCGATGTGTTTTTTCCACAAGTTGTGTTCACTGGTAAACTGATTGGTGAACACGAACAAGCGGCCGGGGGACACGAACAGCGGCCAGGGAGGTGATCGCATGCACTGCCCGTTCTGCCGGAACCCCGACAGCAGGGTCATCGACAGCCGCACGGCCGACGATGGCACCGCGATCCGCCGCCGCCGGGCGTGCCCGGAGTGCGGGCGGCGGTTCACCACCCAGGAGACGGTCATCCTGATGGTCGCCAAGCGCAGCGGTGTCACCGAGCCGTTCACCCGGGACAAGATCATCCGCGGCGTGCAGCGCGCATGCCAGGGACGGCCTGTCAGCGAGGACAAGCTGGCGATCCTGGCCCAGCAGGTGGAGGAGACGATCAGGGCGCGGGGGCTGGGAGAGGTCCCCTCGCACGAGGTGGGCCTGGCCATCCTGGGCCCGCTCAGGGATCTGGACGAGGTGGCCTACCTCAGGTTCGCCTCGGTCTACCGAGGGTTCGAGTCGCTCGCCGACTTCGAGGATGAGATCTCCGCCCTGCGCCAGGGCCACCGCGAGGCCGGTACCACGGCCGCGGAACCGGCGTCCTAAGGACGGAAACAGCGGAAACAGCGAAACCAGCAGCACCAGAGGTAGCAGAAGTAGTCAGCGGCCATGCAGGGCCTGGCAGGGATCCGAACAGATCCCGGAAGGGGGACACGCAATGACGGAGACGGTGAGCGGCGCGACGACCCGCAAGGGGAAGGCCACCCAGGCCACCCAGGCGACCGAGGCGGGACGCGCCCGGCTGAGGATGCAGCGCATCCACACCACCCCCGGCGTGCACCCCTACGACCAGGTGACCTGGGAGCGCCGGGACGTCGTCATGACGAACTGGCGGGACGGCTCGATCAACTTTGAGCAGCACGGCGTGGAGTTCCCCGACTCCTGGTCGGTGAACGCGGCCAACATCGTCACCACCAAGTACTTCCGCGGCGCCGCCGGCTCGCCGCAGCGCGAGTGGAGCCTCAAGCAGCTCATCGACCGTGTCGTGGGCACCTACGAGAAGGCGGGCCGGGAGCACGGGTACTTCGCCACCGCCGAGGACGCCGAAATCTTCGGCCACGAGCTCCGCTACGCCCTGGTCCACCAGATCTTCAGCTTCAACTCCCCGGTCTGGTTCAACGTGGGTACCCAGTCCCCGCAGCAGGTCAGCGCGTGCTTCATCCTCGCCGTGGACGACACGATGGACGCCATTCTGGAGTGGTACCGCGAAGAGGGCCTGATCTTCAAGGGCGGCTCCGGCGCGGGCGTCAACCTGTCCAAGATCAGGTCGAGCAAGGAACTGCTGTCCTCCGGCGGCACCGCCAGCGGCCCGGTCTCCTTCATGCGCGGCGCCGACGCCTCGGCCGGCACGATCAAGTCCGGCGGCGCCACCCGCCGCGCGGCCAAGATGGTCGTCCTCGACGTGGACCACCCGGACGTGGCCGAGTTCATCCAGACCAAGGCGCGCGAGGAAGACAAGGTCCGCGCGCTCCGCGACGCCGGGTTCGACATGGACCTGGGCGGCAAGGACATCGTCAGCGTCCAGTACCAGAACGCCAACAACTCGGTCCGGGTCTCCGACGAGTTCATGCGCGCGGTGGAGGAAGGCAAGGAGTTCGACCTGCTGGCCCGGCGTACCGGCGAGGTCGTCGAGCGGATCGATGCGCGCAAGCTGATGCGCGACATGGCCCAGGCCGCCTGGGAGTGCGCCGACCCCGGCATCCAGTACGACGGCACCATCAATGACTGGCACACCTGCCCCGAGTCGGGCCGGATCAGCGCCAGCAACCCGTGCAGCGAGTACGTCCACCTGGACAACTCGAGCTGCAATCTCGCCAGCATCAACCTGCTCAAGTTCCTCCGCGACGACGACACTTTCGACGCCGCGCGGTTCGCGAAAATCACGCAGCTGATCATCACCGCGATGGACATCTCGATCTGCTTCGCCGACTTCCCGACGGAGAAGATCGCCGAGACCACCCGCGCCTACCGCCAGCTCGGCATCGGCTACGCCAACCTGGGCGCGCTGCTGATGGCCACCGGGCACGCCTACGACTCCGAGGGCGGCCGGGCCATCGCCGCCGCGATCACCTCGCTGATGACCGGGGCCGCCTACAAGACCTCGGCCGAGCTCGCCGCGGCCGTCGGCCCCTACGACGGCTACGCGCGCAACGCCAAGCCGCACAAGCGGGTCATCCGCAAGCACGCCGACGCCAGCGAGCAGATCCGCCGGGTCGGCACGATCGAGCGCGAGATCCTCGACCTGGCCAGCACGACCTGGCAGGAGTGCATCGAGGCGGGCGAGGCCAACGGCTACCGGAACGCGCAGGCCAGCCTGCTCGCGCCGACCGGGACCATCGGGCTGATGATGGACTGCGACACCACCGGCATCGAGCCCGACCTGGCCCTGGTCAAGTTCAAGAAGCTGGTCGGCGGCGGCTCCATGCAGATCGTCAACCAGACCGTGCCGCGGGCGCTGAAGAACCTCGGCTACCCGCACGAGCAGGTCGAGGCGATCACCGAGTACATCGCCGAGCACGGCCACGTGGTCAACGCCCCCGGCCTGCGAACCGAACACTACGAGGTCTTCGACTGCGCCATGGGCGAGCGCGCGATCAGCCCGATGGGCCATGTCCGGATGATGGCGACGGTCCAGCCGCACCTGTCCGGCGCGATCAGCAAGACGGTCAACATGCCGGAGAACGCCACCGTCGAGGACATCGAGAAGACTTACGTCGAGGGCTGGAAGCTCGGCCTGAAGGCGCTGGCCATCTACCGCGACAACTGCAAGGTCGGCCAGCCCCTGTCGGACGCCAGGAAGAAGCCCGCCGAAGCCACGGCCACTGCCACGGCCACCGCCCAGCCCGCGCCCGCACCTGCGCCGCACGAGCACCGGCCGGTCCGCCGGCGGCTTCCCCGGCAGCGGCCCGCCACCGTGACCAGGTTCTCCGTGGCCGGGGCCGAAGGATACATGACCGCCTCCAGCTACCCCGACGACGGCGTCGGCGAGGTGTTCCTCAAGCTCGGCAAGCAGGGCTCGACGCTGGCCGGCGTGATGGACGCCTTCTCCATGGCCATCTCGGTCGGCCTGCAGTACGGCATCCCGCTTGATTCCTACGTGGCCAAGTTCACCAACATGCGGTTCGAGCCGGCCGGCCTGACCGACGACCCGGACATCAGGCTCGCCAGCTCGGTGATGGACTACATCTTCCGCCGCCTGGCGCTGGACCACCTGCCCTACGAGGACCGCGCCGAGCTCGGCATCCTGTCCGCCGCCGAACGGGCGGCCGAGGTGGCCGGCCACGATCCGGCCGGGCTGGCCGAGGAGGTAGACCCGGAGGTACTGGCCCAGTCGGCCGCCGTTGAACAACCTCATACCGAACGGTCCGCGGTTCCCGCCCCGGCTCAGCCTCAAGCCCAGCC
>DAIOWL010000300.1:0-7786 GCA_036758545.1 Streptosporangiaceae bacterium
CGGTGGATCGGCGCTCCTCACCCCCGCGCCCGGTGAACCCCGGCCGAGCAGAACTCGCGGTTCTGTGTCACAGGTGCAGGGCGAACTCGTACTAGACACGCCGCGCATACTCGCTTATGACTACAGCCCGCTCCACCAGCGCCGGGCAGCCGGCGACGTCCCCGGCTCAGGCCAGCGCCCCGTGCGGGCCGCCGCGGGCGCGTGCTGGGGCAGCGGTCCCGCTAGCTGGCCTTGCTGCGCCGCGCTAACTGGTCGTTCAGATGACCATCCATGACAGCACGGCGGTCGACTGCAGGTAGACGAGCAGGCACATGAAGGCCACAAATGCGATGCTCCACACGATCACGCGCCGGAAGATGTCACCCTCGCGCCCTTGAAGCCCGACGGCTGCGGCCGCGATCGCGAGGTTCTGCGGCGAAATCATCTTGCCCAGTACGCCGCCAGAGGAGTTCGCCGCGGCGAGCAGCGTCGGCGACAGGTGAGCTTGCGCCGCGGCAGTGACCTGCAGGGCTCCGAACAGCGAGTTCGAGGAGGTGTCCGAGCCGGTGACCGCTACGCCCAGCCAGCCCAGGATCGGGGACAGCAGTGCGAACAAGCCTCCGGCTCCGGCCATCCACAGCCCCAGCGTCGTGGTCTGACCGGACTCGTTCATGACAAAGGCGAGCGCCAGGACGGCCATCACGGTGAGGATCGCGAACTTCAGCTGCGCGAGCGTGCGCCCGTAGGCGCGCAGCGCCCGGCCGGCCCCGACCTTCAGCACGATCATCGTGAGCAGCCCGGACAGCAGCAGCAAAGTGCCGGCGGCCGACAAGATGTTCAGCTTGAAGGTGGTCATTACGGCTTTGCCTTTGCCGCTGACGATGTGCAGGCCCGGCCAGTCGTAGATGCGGGTCGCGGACTCCAGGCCGGTGCCGCCCGCGCCGGGTTTGGTGGGGGCTACGCCGGTGATGGCCGGTACGCGGGTGGCGACCACGAAGATCACGATGATGATCAGGTACGGCGCATAGGCCTTGAAGACATCGACGGGCGTGTCGCGGACCGCGCTGTCCGAGGCCGCGGCGGCCGAGGCGGCCGCGGCCGGGTAGCCCTCCCGGGGGTCACCGGAGACATGCCTCCGGTGCCGCGCCGGCTCCCGGTGCGCGGGCGCATCGCCGGCCGTTTCCGTGTAGCCCTCCTTCGGGTGCCAGAGGCGGGTGAAGGCCAGGACGGCCAGCGCCGAAGCGAGCGACGCGATGATGTCGGCGAGGGGGATGGACCAGAAGTTGGACGCGAGGTACTGGAAGGCGCCGAAGGTCGCGCCGCACACCAGCGCCGCGGGCCATACCTGGCGGAGGCCGCGCTTGCCGTCGACGATGAAGACCAGGGCGAGCGGGACGAAGACCGCGAGGATCGGCGTCTGGCGGCCGACCATGGCACCCAGGTCGCCGACCGGCAGCTTCGTGACGGTCGCGAGCGTTATGATCGGCACCGCGAGCGCCCCGAAGGCGACCGGCGCGGTGTTCGCGACCAGCGCGAGTGTCGCTGCCTTGAGCGGCCGGAAGCCCAGTGCGATGAGCATGACCGAGCTGATGGCCACCGGGGTGCCGAAGCCCGCGAGAGCCTCCATCAGGGCCCCGAAGCAGAACGCGATGATGACGGCCTGGATCCGCTGGTCGTCGCTGATCGAGGCGAATGACCGGCGGAGCACGTCGAAGTGGCCGGTCTCCACCGTCAGGTTGTAGATCCAGATGGCATTGATGACGATCCACATGATCGGGAAGAACCCGAAGGCGGCACCGAGCAGCCCGCTGTTCACGGCGTCGCCCACAGGCATGGAATACGCGGCCACCGCCACGATCAGGGCGACGGCGAGCCCGATGACCGACGCAAGCCATGCACGCATGCGCACGACACCGAGCAGCACGAACAGCGTGACCAGGGGCAGGGCCGCCACGATCGAGGACAGTCCGAGCGAGTTGCCCAGCGGGTCATAGACCTGCCGGTAATCGGCGAGCATGGACGTACTCCTTCGCGAAGGGGGCTAGCGGGCCGAAGCGGCCGTCCGGGTGCTGTGCCAGACCGGCGTGCCGGGGCCCGTCCAGCGCGTCAGCGAGGTGGTGTCCGACCGGCACGCCTTGGACCGATGCGCCGGGCACCTGCGCGATGCGCGCGACCGGTATCGGCTCGGCCTCGAAGCCGGTCATGAAGAGCTTCGCGCCGCAGTTCAGTGCGTTGATGACCACCTTGCGACCGGCCGGGCCGGTAATCTCGACCCGGCGATCGGCCAGGGCTGGGGCCAGCCGCCAGCGGCCCTGCCGCGCGTCCTCCGGTCCGGCCAGGAATTCGGGCAGCACCCCCCGGCCAGCTCGGCGTCGGGGACCGCGGGACCCGGGCAGCTCCGCGCGGCGTGACCCGGACGTCCCGTCCAGCGCCGCCAGCATCTCGAGCGCCCCGGCGGCCTGCCCCTGCTCGCAGCCGCCTAGCCAGGGCGCGCCGGCCTCGACGCCGGGAACGCTCGGGGCACTGCTCATGCGATACCCGTCTCAGACCTGCGTACGGCTCGCGCCGCAGCGGCGGAATTCCCCGGCAGCTACCCTCGCGCGGGACTGGCAAACGATCACCTCGCAGCCGGCCCGATTAGGTCCTGCCGCCCTCGCTCACTGGCCGGCGGAGCAAGGACCTGATCCTGCTGCGGTATCTCGTGTACCCAACAGTGAGCGTTTTCAAGCACAGAACTGGAAGTTCTGGCATGACCTTCAAGGCGTCTCGGTCGGGACCGGCGCTGACAAATATTCGGCGTGTCCTCCAGAAATGACATGACTGAATCGATCATGGGGACCACCGCTTCCGGCATACAGGCCAGCGCATAAGTATGCGGTCGCGCAATGCCCTCTATTCGGCATGTGCGGAAGACGTGGCCGATGCGCAGCGGCTGAGATTGCTGGCGGGCGCGTTGGCGCACGTGGATCTCTGGCCCGGCGAGGCGGTCCCCGGACGCAGCGGCCGCGTTTCCGGGTCATGGCTTGTGTTATGGCTGGTCGGTCATGATGCGGTCGTAGGTGCGGCGGGCGCGGGCGCTGCGGGCGCTGGCGCCGTAACGGCGCAGCATCTGCGGGGAAGACCAGCCGTTCAGCTCCATCAGGTCGCCCTCCGCCCCGCCGCGGTCCAGCCAGGTATGGCTGAAATGGTGCCGGAACCGGTGCGGGTACACCGCTACCCCGGCCTGCCGCCCCCGCCGGGCGATGACCTGGTAGATGCCGCTGGCGGTCAGCGGCCCCCGGTTGTTCACCCCGAGCCACAGCCCGCCGCGGTGGGCCTGCGCATGCCTGGCCCGGACGCGGAGGTACCGGTCGATGGCGCGGGCCGCGTCATGGCTGATCTTCACCACCCGGGTCCGGCCGCCCTTGCCGGTGACGGTGATCTCCCGCCTCTCCAGGTCCACGTCAGTACGCTGATCGCCGGCGGGGCTGTACCGGATCCGGGCGAGTTCGGACAGCCGGATACCGGTCGCCCGGAACACCGCGATGACCGCCGCATCGCGGCGCTGCGCGAACCCGCGGCCCGCGCACGCCCGCTCCAGCGCGGACAGTTCCGCGGCGGTGAACACCGGGACGAGGTTCTCGGTGACCTTGGGCGGGCGCAGCCCGGTCATCGGGTCGGGCAGGTCTTCCTCGGCTGCCAGCCACTTGAAGAACTGCTGCAGGCCCCGGTACTGGTTGCTCGCGTACGCGCTGCTGTACCGGCCCAGCAGGCACGCCATCCACTGCTGGATATCCTGCCCGCGGACCTGGTCCCACCCGGTCCGGGCCGCCTGCCCGGCCCGGTGGGCAGCGGCGAACCACTGCACCGCCTCGCAGTAGGTACGGATCGTCTTAGCGGACTTGCCCTCAGCGGCCAGGCACAGACGGAACGAGCTGATCTCAGGCTGCAGAACCCCGGCATCCAGGTCCTTGCCCTGACGGGGACGCACGTGCGGCGCGGTCATGAGGCTCTCCTTCTCAGCAAGCACACCATCCCCGCGACGGCGTTACCGCACCGCACGGCACCGAAGCCCCGGCTCTGGCTGACCGGCACCACGCGCAGCGGTCAGCCAGGTGCCGGCCCAGACGACCGCTTCGGCTGCGGCGGGTGCCATCGGGCGTGACACCGCACCCCGAGCCGGCGCTGCCGGATTCTTACCGCGAGCTGTTCATGATGCGGTCGTAGCTGCGGCGGGCGCGGGCGCCGCGGGCGCTGGCGCCGTACCAGGTGAGCATCTGCGGGCAGGACCAGCCGTTCAGCTCCATCAGGTCGCCCGGGGCCCCGCCCCGGGCGAGCCAGGTGTGACTGAAGTGATGCCGGAACCGCTGCGGGTGCACCGCGACCCCCGCCTGCTCCCCTCTCCGCGCCACGAGCTGGTAGATCCCGGCCGCGGTCAGCGGGCCCCGCCCGTCCGCCCCCAGCCATAGCTCCGGGCGGCCAGCCTGCGGGTGCTTCGCCCGGGCGCGCAGGTACCGGTCAAGGCTGCGGGCGGCCTCATAGCTGATCGCGACGATCCGGGGCCTGCCGCCCTTGCCGAAGACCCGGATCGCCCGCCCGTACAGGTTCAGGTCACCGCGCTGCGGATCATCTGGGCAGTACCGGATGCCGGCCAGCTCCGAGAGCCGGATCCCGGTCGCCTCGAACACCGCCAGGACCGCGGCGTCACGCCGGCCCGCGAAGCCGCGGCCCTGGCACGCCCGCCGCAAGGCGGATAGTTCTTCGCTGGTGAACACCGGCACCAGGGAGACCTTCACCGCCGGGGCGCGCAGCCCTTCCGCCGGGTCCGGGCGGTCCTCCTCGACAGCGAGCCAGCGCAGGAACCGGCGCACAGCGCGGAACTGGTTACCGGCATACGCCGTGCTGTACTCGCCCAGCAGCCGCACCGTCCACCGCCGCAGATCAGCCTTGTCCACCTCCTCCCACCTGCGCTTATCTGTCTCGGTCAAGATGCAAGCGGCGGCGAACCAGCGGACCGCCTCGGTGTAGTTCCGGATCGTCCGCGGGGCCTTGCCCTCGGCGGCCATGTGCAGCGCGAACGACCCGACCTCGGCCTCCAGCGGCCCCGCGTCCAGGTTCTTCGGCACCCGCGGGCGCCGCCGCGGCGGGAGCATAGTTTTACTCTGATCCCCCGGATTTGGCACTACGACAGTGTCCGGAATGCGGGGTTTGCGCAGGTATGCGGACAAGTACGGGTCAGCTTGAACAGCCATTTGCAAATCCCTCTCTACCTGCAGTCCATGCAGGCCAGAAGGCTGCCGCGACTGCAGCGTCTGGGTGGTCAGGGGCAGGGTCGAACTGCCGACCTTCCGCTTTTCAGTTGGCCGCAGCAGCCCCGGTCAGCCGTCGCGACTGCGCCCGGACCCAGCGTGCCCGCAGGCCGAAGACCGGCCGCCGCCGGGCCGGGAATGACGTACCGTGACGAACGAAACGTGCGTCGACGGATCAAACCACCCTGCCGAATAGGTTCGGTCGGCTGACCCGCCAGATGGTGACGGGCTAGGCACGCAGATGATCCAGTTCGGAACCCGGGGCAGTCGCCTGCATATGACCTCGTCGGGGGTATGGGAGCGCGTTTGTCATGTGTGCTGAGTCGCGGTGGGAGTTTTGGCCTGGAGCCTGGTGAGGGTGGAACCGGTGTGGGCCCAGATGGCCGGTCCGTCCGCCGCCGCGCTGATCAGGTCCGGTGTGCGCGCGACCGGGTATGCGGTCAGGGTGCCTGGGACCACGACGGTCAGCAGGGAGCCGGTGATCCACAGGCGCCCGGCCGAGTCCATGATGAGGGCCGGGGCTGACATGGCGCTGGGGGCGTAGCCGACGTGGATGACGGCGGTGATCCTGGCGGTGGCCGGATCTGCCCGGGCCAGCCCGGACGGGGTGAGCACCCACACCGCCGTCTGGCCGGGGACGATCTGCGGGGTGTATCCGCCGCTGCGGACGCGCAGGCTCTGTACCGGCTTGAGCGAGCCCTGGCTGACCAGGGTGATGCGGTCGACGCCGGCACAGGCGATCCAGATGCCTCGCGGCCCGGGGAACGCGGCACACGCCGGTCCCGCGCCGGGGATCGGGGCCGCCTTCACGATCACGTCGCGGGACGGGTCGATCTTGTACAGGTACTCCTGGCCGCCGCCGGCGGCGGGATCGTCAGTGATCACCCAGATGAAGCCGTCCCCGTAGGCGACATCGGCGCCCAGCCCGCGGACACCGAGGCGCCTGGTGATGACGCCGCTGGCCGGGTCGATGCGCAGCAGCGGGCCGGCGAAGCCCAGGACCCACAGCGACCCGGCGCCCGAGGTCATGCTGACAGGCTCGTCCCGCTGGTCGCCGGCCTGCAGCGTCCTGGCGACCCGCCCGGCGGCCAGGTCGACGCCGGCGATCCGGCTGGCGGACCAGTCCGAGATCCAGGCCGTCGAGCCGAGTACGGTCATGCCGCCGGGCTCGCCGAACGGCACCGGGATCCGTGCCCGCACGGTTGCCGGGAGCAGCGCCGGGGACGCCGCCGGGCTGGGTCCGGCCCCGGGAGCGGCGGCGGGCCGGCCGCCCCGGCCGGTCATCACCGCGAGGACGGCCGCGGCGATCAGGGCCACCGCCACCGCGACGTCGAGCCAGCGGCCGCGGGGAAAGCCGGCGCCCGGCTTCGGGTCCTGGCCGATCTCGTCCATGTCCCCCTGCTCCGTTCCCGGCTGCCGCCGCTCACCTGCCAGGGTGTCCGGGCCCGGGTGGTCCCGGCCATCCGACGTTCTGCGGATGTCCTGGCGGCCGCAACCGGAGTAACCTGGACCGGGGGGAAGGACGGCTTGATGAAAGGCCCGGTAACAGCCGGCGCGCGGGACCTGCGCACCCTGGCGGGGATCGTCAGTGATGACCGCGGCGAACCTCCGGCCGAAGGGGTGGTACCGTCCCTGCTCGGCGACCTGCTGTCACTGGTCGGCGGCGATCTCGTGGTCTTCTCGGGTACCGACAGCAGCCGGCAGGTGGACTGGTTCGGGCAGACCGTGCCGACCGAAGCCCACAACCCCGAATTCGACGAGGCGTCGTTCTGGTCCCACTACTGGAACAGCCCCTGCAGCTACCCCGAGCACACCGGCGACCTGCGCCGCCACGTGCTGATCTCGGATTTCTACTCGGCCAGGCAATGGCACAGCACCGGCATGTACCAGGACTGCTGCAAGCCCTACGGGAACGAGCATGAGCTGACGCTGTGCCTGCCCGCTCACCCCGGGTGGACCGCCGGGCCCGGGCGGAGCCTGCGGCTGGTCTTCATCCGCGGGCCCGGCCCGGATTTCTCCGGCCGCGAGCGTGACCTGCTCACCGTGCTGCGCCCGCACCTGCACCAGGCCTACCGCGACGCCGAGCGGCGCCGCCACCCGGCCCCCAGGCTCACCGCCCGGCACTGGGACCTGCTGCACCTGCTCGCCGCCGGGCACACCAACGCCCAGATCGCCCGCCGCCTGGGCATTTCCGAGGGAACCGTGCGCACCCACCTGGAAAACATCTACCGGCTGCTGCAGGTCTCCAGCCGGACCGCCGCCGTCACCCGCGCCTTCGCCGACACCACGGCCTGACACCACCAGATCCCGGGCCCGGGCCGCCGCGCCCGGCTGCGCGCCCCCCTCTTGCGGCTGTCCCGGCAGCCCGTGGCCGGCCGGAGGATGCGGCCGGAGCCGCCGCTGACCACGCGCCTGCCGCCACTGAACGAAATCGGCGTCATCCCGCCGACTGCAGCGGGCAGGGGCCCCAGCCCCGCGGCCTGACCGTCACGGCCAGGAATTGCAGCGCCGCCCTTCCG
>DAIOWL010000301.1:0-7769 GCA_036758545.1 Streptosporangiaceae bacterium
CTCGGCCTCGGGTCACTCGGCTTCGGGGAGGGAACTGGAGGCGACCAGGGTACGGACGGCCCGCAGCGCCACCGACAAGGTGGTGAAGGTGAAGCGCTCGCTCTCCCAGATCTCGCCGAGGGTCTGCGCGGCCATTCCCACCGCCGCCTCGTTGTGGGACGCCCAGGCGGCTAGCCGTTCCTCCGGCGACCGCGCCGGTCCGCTGGCCCTGAGCACGTCCTCGGTGAGCGAGGCATGCGCGGCGTACAGGTCGTCACGCAGCGCGGCGCGGGCCATCGTCGACCAGCGGTCCTCCCGCGGCAGCGCGGTGATGCGGTCCCGCAACCGGGTGATCTGCAGCCGGTCGGCTAGGTCGAAGTACACCTCGGCGGTCTCCTCGATCGGCCGCCCGGCCGAGGCGGCGACCTGCACGATGTCGAAGGCGGAGTAGGTCGGCACCATGGCCGCGACCCGTTCGGCCAGGTCGAGCGGTACGCCCAGGTCGAGGTAGGAGTCCCGCCGCTCCTCGAACCCGGTCAGGTCCCGGCCGGTGAGCATTTTGGGCAGGCCCGAACGGACGGTCCTCACGCCATCGGCAAAGAAACCCACGGTGGCCTGGAGGTCGAACGGCGGGCGGCGGTTATGCAGTAGCCACCGGGCCGCGCGCTCGGTCAGCTTGCGCCCCTCGAGCAGCAGCGTGATCTGGGCCGCGATGCCGACCCGCCCGGCCAGGTCCTCGACCTGATGCCAGAAGGCCGACATGTCGAACACCTCGCGCGCCACCAGCCAGGCGCGGGTGAGGTCGGGCACGGACGCGCCGGTCTCCTCGATCAGCCGGAACAGGAACGTGGTGCCCGAGGTGTCGATCATCTCGTTCACCGCGGAGGTGGTGATGATCTCCCGGCGCAGCGGGTGGGCGTCCATCCGGTCCGCGAACCTGGCCCGCATCGGGGCCGGGAAGTAGGCGTCGAGCACCCGGCGCAGGTACGGGTCGTCGGGCAGGCTGGAAGCGAGCACGTCCTCGGCCGCCGAGATCTTGGTGTGCGCCAGCAGCAGGGCGAGCTCGGGGTTGGTCAGCCCGCGGCCCGAGGACCGGCGCTCGGCGATCTCCCGCTCGCCGGGCAGCTCGTCCTGTTCCGCGTTGAGCCGCTTGTCCCTGATCAGCTTGCGCAGGTACCGCGCGTGCACGTGCAGCAGGGAGGGGGCCTGGGACCGGGCGACGGCCAGCGCCATGTTCTGCCCGTAGTTGTGCCGCAGCACCAGGTCGGCCACCTCGCCGGTCATCTCGTTCAGCAGCTCGTGCCGGCCCGAGGCGGGAATGGCCCCGTCCCTGATCGCGTCGGCCAGCAGGATCTTGATGTTGACCTCGTGGTCGGAGGTGTCCACCCCGGCCGAGTTGTCGATGAAGTCGGTGTTCATCAGGCCGCCGCCGAGCGAGTACTGGATCCTGGCCGCCTGAGTCAGGCCGAGGTTGCCGCCTTCACCGATGACCCGGGCACGCAGCCGGGTGGCGTCGATCCGGACCGCGTCGTTGGACCGGTCCCCCACGTCGGCGTGCGACTCGGAGCTGGCCTTCACGTAGGTGCCGATCCCGCCGTTCCAGAGCAGGTCGACCGGGGCGGACAAGATGGCGGAGATCAGCTCGTCCGGGGACAGCGCGGAGACCGTGGCGTCGATGCCGAGGGCGGTGCGGGCCTGCTGCGACACCGGCACCGACTTCGCCGACCGCGGCCAGACCCCGCCGCCGGGCGAGATCAGCGCCTGGTCGTAGTCCTCCCATGAGGACCTGGGCAGCGCGAACAGCCGGGACCGCTCGGAGAAGCTGGCTGCCGGGTCGGGCGACGGGTCGATGAACACGTGCCGGTGGTCGAAGGCCGCCACCAGCCTGATGTGCTCCGACAGGAGCATCCCGTTGCCGAACACGTCACCGGACATGTCGCCCACGCCCACCGTGGTGAACTCGTCCGTGTCCGGGTTGAGCCCGAGCGCCGCGAAGTGCCACTTCACCGACTCCCAGGCCCCGCGCGCGGTGATGCCCATCTTCTTGTGGTCGTAGCCCTCGGAACCGCCGGAGGCGAACGCGTCGCCGAGCCAGTAGCCGTACCGCCCCGCGATCTCGTTGGCCGTGTCGGAGAACGTCGCGGTGCCCTTGTCCGCCGCGACCACCAGGTACGGGTCGTCGCCGTCCCGCCGGACCACGCCGGGCGGCGGCACCACCTGGTCGCCGTCGATGTTGTCGGTCACGTCGAGCATGCCCGCGATGAACGTCTTGTAGGAGGCCAGCACCTCGGCCTGGTACGCCTCGCGGTCGGCCGGGTCGGGCAGGCGCTTGCACACGAAGCCGCCCTTGGCTCCGGACGGGACGATGACCGCGTTCTTCACCTCCTGCGCCTTGACCAGGCCGAGCACCTCGGTGCGGAAGTCCTCGAGCCGGTCCGACCAGCGCAGCCCGCCGCGCGCCACCCGGCCGAAGCGCAGGTGCACCGCCTCCAGCCGGGGGGAGAAGACGAAGATCTCGAACTTGGGCCGCGGCTCCACGATCCCGGGGATCGTGCTGGGGTCAAGCTTGAGCACCAGCGGGCGCGGCCCGTCGACACCCGGGCCGGGACCGGGGCTGTCCTGCTTGTAGTAGTTCGTGCGCAGGGTGGCGTCGATCAGCGCCAGGTAGGACCGCAGGATCCGGTCGGCGTCCAGGCTGGTCACCTCGTCGAGCTGGCCGCGGATCTCCTCGGTGATGGCCTCGCCGCGCTCGCTGGCGCCGCTTTGCCTGGCCGGGTCGAACCGGGACTCGAACAGCCTGATCAGCAGCCGGGTGATGGGCGCCTGGGAACGCAGCACCCGCTGCAGATAGTCCTCGCTGAACCGCATCCCGCCCTGGCGCAGGTACTTGGCGTAGGCGCGCAGCAGGGTCACCTCGCGCCAGGTCAGACCAGCCATCAGCACCAGGGCGTTGAATCCGTCGTCCTCGGCCTCACCGTGCCACAGCGCGGTCAGCGCCTCCTCGAAGACCTGCTGGAGGCTGCCGGACGCCGCCGCCGCCGGGGGCCGCAGACCGAATTCGTAGATCCAGAACGAGCCGGCCGCGGAGCTCCCCTTGAACGTGTACGGGTGCTCGTCGACGACCTCGACCCCCATGTGCTGCAGCTGCGGCAGCACGTCGGACAGCGTGATCGGGGTACCCGACCGGTACACCACGAGCGTCCACCGCTCCGGGTGCTCCACCAGCCGGACCGCGAACTCCCGCCCCGACTCGCGCAGCGCCAGCATGGTGGACAGGTCGTCGACCGCGTCCGCGGCCGACACGTCCGCCTTGTAGGTCTCGGGTATCCGCGCGCCGCCCAGCTCGAGCACCTCGCCGGCTCGCTCCTCGCCGAGCACGCGGATCGCCTCGGCGGCGAGGTCCTCGTCCCACGACCTGACCGCCTCGGCCAGCTTGCGCTCGAGCGCGACCGCGTCCACCCGCGGCACCGGCCGTCCCGGCTCGCCCCTGACCACCACGTACAGGCGGGCCAGGGCCGAATCGCCGACCGTGGCGCTGTAGTCCACCGAGACGCCGTGCAGCGCCTCCCGCAAAATGCCCTGCGCGCGCAGCCTGACCTTGGTGGTGTACCGGTCCCTGGGCAGGTAGACCAGGCAGGACATGTACCGCCCGTACCGGTCACGGCGCAGGAACAGCCTGGTCTGCTTGCGCTCCTTCAGCCGCAGCACGCCCAGCGCGATCGGGGTGAGCTCCTCGGCCGAGATCTCGAACAGCTCCTCGCGCGGGTAGTCCTCCAGGATCTCGACCAGGTCCTTGCCGTCGTGGCTGTCCCTGGACACCTCGGCCTCGGCCAGGACCTGGGCCAGCTTGCGGCGGAGCACGGGCACGTCGGCGATGGGCGCGGTGTGCGCCGCGTGCGTGTACAGCCCGAGGAACCGGTACTCCCCGATGACGGTGTCGTCTGGCCCGAGCTTCTTGACCGAGACGTAGTCCAGGTAGCTGGCCCGGTAGACGGTGGACCGGGAGTTGGCCTTGGCCAGCACCAGGCGCTCGGCCGGGTCCTGCGCGCGCCGTGCGACCTGGGTCGACATCTTGCGGACCGAGTCCTTGCCCGGCTGGGCGTGGCGCAGGATGCCGAGGCCGGTGCCGGGCACGGCGCGCAGCCCGGCGGCGTCCTCGGTCCGCACCAGGTCGTACTCGCGGTAGCCGAGGAACAGGAAGTTGCCGTCGGCCAGCCAGCGGAGCAGATCGCCGTGCTCGGCCTGATCGCTGCCCGGCTCGCCGCCCAGATCTCCAGCCAGGCCGCGGGCCATCGCGCCCATTCGCGCCTGGTCCTCGACCGCGACGCGCACGTCGTCGAGCACGTGCCGGAGCTCGGCCGCGAGCTGATCCGCGGTCACCTTGTCCCGGGGCGGTCCGAGCTCCACGTGGATCCAGGATTCGGTGATCTCGCCGGCTTCGGGCTGGCCCGGAACATCGGGCGAGGCATCGGCGCAGACACCCAGGATCCCGCGCAGCGCGCCGGTCACGTCCCGGCGCACCCGCAGCACCGGGTGCACCAGCAGCATGATCTCGGCCTCGTGCCGGTTCAGCTCGGTGGTGACCGAGTCGACCAGGTAGGGCATGTCGTCGATGACGATGTCGACGACCAGGCCGGACCGGCTGACCGAGTGCAGCTGGGCGTCCGCGGGCTCGCGGACCTGGACCAGGGCCCGCCCCTGCGGCCGGGACAGGCCAAGCCGGGCGTGCGCCTCGGCCACCGCCGCCAGCCGCGACGGCGGAGCCAGGTCCTCGGTGGCGATGCGCTGGTAATAGGCGCGCAGATAGCAGGAGACGCTGTCCCCGCCGTCGCCGTCGCCTATCGCCTGCGGGTCGAGGGCCGGGTCGTCCTCCCAGGCCTGCGCCGCCTTGGCGAGCTGGGCTTCCCTGGCCTCGTCCTCGTAACCGTCCGGCATCGCGTCCACTCCTTTGTGTCCGTGTTAGCCTGCGGGCTCTTCTCCCTGGAACCTGCCGTAGTACCGCAACACCTCGGGGTCGGCCAGCGCGTTCGGGTCGGCCGCCCGCTCCGGATCGGTGCCGTGCAGGATCTTACGCACCGGCACCTCGAGCTTCTTACCGGAAAGCGTCCGCGGTATGCCGGGCACCTGGTGAATCTCGTCGGGCACGTGCCGCGGCGACAGCTGCGCCCGGAGCGCCGCGCGGAGCCGGTTCTTCAGGTCGTCGTCGAGCTCGGCGCCCTCGGCGGGCAGCACGAACAGGATCAGCCGCCCCTCGGCGCCGAGCCGGCCGGTGTCTACGACCAGGCTGTCGCCGACCTCGGCGAACGCCTCCACCGCGCGGTAGAACTCGCTGGTGCCCATCCGGACGCCGCCGCGGTTGAGCGTGGCGTCGGAACGGCCGTAGATGATGGAGCCGCCGTCGGGCAGGATCTCGATCCAGTCGCCGTGCCGCCAGATCCCGGGGTACATGTCGAAGTAGCTCTCCCGGTACCTGGCTCCGTCCGGGTCGTTCCAGAAGCCGACCGGCATCGACGGCATCGGCTGGGTGATCACCAGCTCGCCGACCTGGCCGGTGACCGGCTTGCCGTCCTCGTCGTAGGCTTCCACCGCGGCACCCAGGCAGCGCCCCGAGATCACCCCGGCCCGCACCGGCAGCAGCGGGCACGGACCGACGAACCCCGTGCACAGGTCGGTGCCGCCGGAAAACGAGCCGAGCAGCAGGTCGGGCTTGACCGCCTCGTACACCCAGCCGAACGCCTCGGGCGGCAGCGGCGACCCGGTCGAGCCGATGGCGCGCAGCGCCGGCAGGCCGACCTCGGCGCCCGGGCGCAGCCCCGCCTTCATGCAGGCCACCAGGTAGGGCGCGCCGACGCCCAGGTACGTGACGCCGTGCTCGGCGGCCAGCCGCCACAGCCGGTCCGTCTCCGGGTACGCGGCGCTGCCGTCGTACAGCACGATCGTCACCCCGGCCAGCAGGCCGCCGGCCAGGTAGTTCCACATCATCCAGCCGGTCGTGGTGTACCAGGTGAACACGTCGCCCGGGCGCAGGTCCTGGTGGAACGAGAGCGCCTTGAGGTGCTCGAGGACGACGCCGCCGTGGCCGTGCATGATCGGCTTGGGCAGGCCGGTGGTGCCGGAGGAGTAGACCACCCAGAGCGGGTGCGCGAACGGCACCTCCTCGAACTCAGGCTCGTGCTGATCGCCGTCCGTACCCAGGTCGTCCCAGCGCAGCGCGTCGTCAGGCGGCGCGGCGTCGCCGATCAGATTCACCTGGACCACCGCGGACAGGCCGGGCAGGGCCGCGGTGACCTCCGCGACCATCTCGGCCCGGGAGTATTCCTTGCCGTTGTAGGCGTAGCCGTCGCAGACGATGAGCACGGTCGGCTCGATCTGCGCGAACCTGTCGATCACGCTCTGCGCGCCGAAGTCCGGCGAGCAGGACGACCAGATCGCGCCCAGGCTGGCCGCGGCGAGCAGGCCGATGACCGCCTCGGGCACGTTCGGCAGCAGGGCGGCGACCCGGTCGCCGGGACCGACGCCGAGCCCGGCCAGGCCGCGCGCGACGCGCGCCACCTGCTGGGCGAGATCGCCGTAGGACAGGCTCCCGGCCCGGCCACGTTCGGAATCAAAGATTATGGCCGTACGGTCGGGATCGGTCCACGCGGTCCTCAGCGCGTTACGGGCGTAATTCAGCGTGGCACCGCCGAACCATTGGACGTCCGGCATGACCTGGCCATCCAGCACCGGCCCGTCACCGCGGTCGCCGAGCACGCCGAAGTAGTCCCAGACCGCCGACCAGAAGGCGGCGGGATCCGTCACCGACCACTGCCAGAGGTCCTGGTAGCCGCCGGCGTCGAGAGTTCCGCGGCCGGCCAGCCAGGTCATGAAGCGGGTCACCCGGGCGTCGCGGACCGTCTTGTCGTCTGGCTCCCAGAGCACCGCGCCGTAGCCCCGGCTGGTCAGGTCACCCACGATGGCCTCCATGCTCTCAGCATCGTGCCATCCCGGCGCGGATGGCAACGCCCACGCGGTGCGGTTGTGGCACAAATCATCCGATTCAGGGTCTACGGGACGGATCCGTCAAGCGGGCGACGAGGCCGGCCACCGCCGCCGTGTCGGTGAGGTCGGGCAGCACCGCGTCGGCGCCCGCCTCGCGCAGCTCGGCCGCGGTGGCCCGGCCGCTGGCCACGGCGAGCGAGCGGGCACCGCCGATCCTGGCCGCGTCCACGTCCCGGGGCGAGTCCGCGACGTATACGGTCATGTCCTCGCCGAAGGTCAGCTTGTGCTTGTCCGAGGCTCGCTCCCTGGCCACCCGGAGCAGGGTGCCCTTGGGGTAGGCCTCGTTCCCGTAGCCGCCGATGTCGAAGTCGACGTAGCCGTCCAGGCCGAACGCGCGCAGTTTCAGCATCGCGCTCGGCTTGCTGCTACCGGTCAGCACGGTCTGCACGGTCGTCTCCCCCGGGCCTTCGAGCTTGGCCACGACCGCCAGCGCGTCGGCCGCTCCGGGCAGCGACTGGCCCTCGCGGTCCAGGTCGTCCCGGCGGGTGTACAGGGCGGCGGCGAGTTCGGCGCTGAACGGCTCGAGCAGGCGCTCGGCTTTGCCGTCGGCGTTCAGGTCGGCCGCGTTCAGGGCGAGCGCGTCAAAGAAGATCTCCGACTCCGACCGGCCCGCGGTCTGCGGCAGCTTGATCAGCGGCCTGCCGGTGACGGCCGGGAACGCCTCGGCGTACGCCGCTCTCGTCACCCGGGCGACATCGACCAGGGTCAGGTCGATATTCCACAGAACCAGCCGGTGAATGACGTCCTCCGCA
>DAIOWL010000302.1:0-7767 GCA_036758545.1 Streptosporangiaceae bacterium
CCAGCGTGGACGCCACCGCGTTCGAGCTGGGCCAGCGGGCCGCCCGCATGCTGCTCGCGCGCATCGAGCGGCCCGCTACGCCCGGCGAGACCGTGCTGCTGCCCCCGCGACTCGAGGTGCGGGGGTCCAGCGGCCCCGTTCCCGCCGGCCGCTAGGCGCCGGGTTAGCGCAGCTCCGCAAGCTGGCGCTCGAAGGCCTTGACGGCGCCGTTGCGCCAGCCTTCGGCCAGGGACTGGGCCACGGGATCGGGGAAGATGTCCTCCTCGCCCCGGTCCACCGCGTCGAAGATGGCCCGCGCGACGGACTCCGGGGAGGCCTTCGGGATGTCGAGGTCCCGGGTCATGTCGGTATCGGTGGGCCCGATCAGGACGGCGTGGACCCGCACGCCGCGATCGGCCAGCGAGGTGCGCAGCGACTGGGTCAGGGAGAACGCGGCCGCCTTGGAGACCGAGTAGGCGGCCAGGACCGGCAGCGGGGCGAGCGAGTTCAGCGACAGGTTGTTGACGATCGCTCCGCCGGACCGCATCAGAGCAGGCAGGAACGCCTCGGTCATCGCGTGCGTGCCGAACAGGTTGACCGCCAGGTGGCGCTCGAGCGTGGCCCGGTCGCCGAGGCCCTCGTACAGCGCGAGGCCGGCGTTGTTGACCAGGATGTCGAGCGCCCCGACCCGTTCGGCGGCCGCCTTGACCTGGGCTGCGTCGGTCACGTCCAGGGTCAGCGGCGTCACGCGCTCGTCCGCGAAGGCCGCCGGCCGGCGCGCCGCGGCGTATACCCGCCTGGCGCCCCTGCGCAGCGCCTCATCGGCCAGGGCTCGCCCGATGCCGCGGCTGGCGCCGGTGATCAGGATGGTCTTGTCTGCGATGCTCATGTCGTCTCCCGTGTGCTGGGGTTTCCACCGCCCGTTCGGCGGCCTAGCACTACAGACCAGCCGGATCCGCCGGAATCGCCGCGGGCAGGCCGAACGGGCCGAATAGGCCCGGATCGAAGAAAGTGACGATGCGCGCGATCCCGGTCGCGGTGACCGTGGGCACCGTCACCGCGTAGGCGCGGTATGTCCCGTCGGGTTCGCGCTGGTAGGCCGCGAACGCCGGCTGTCCGTTGGCCCCGACCGGGATGAGCCTGAGCCGCCCGGGCGCGGCGAACACGGGCGCCGCGGCGAAGAAGCGGGTCACGTCCGCCCGGCCGGCGAACCAGGTCAGCAGGGGCGGCATCTCCAGCGTTACGTCCTCCCGCAGGAGCTGTGCCAGACCGTTCACGTCGGCGTTCTCGAACGCGGCGGCGAACCGGTCCAGCAGCGCCCGCCGGTCAGGTTCGGCGGGCTCGGCGAGCTCGTCCTCGGCGGGCAGCGCCTCGGCGAGCTGGGCACGGGCCCGGCGCAGGCCGCTGTTGACCGCGGTCGTGGTCACGCCGAGCAGCTCCGCCACCTCGGCGGCCGGCCACTGCAGCACGTCCCGCATGATCAGCACCGCCCGCTGCCGGGCCGACAGGTACTGCAGCGCGGCGACGAAGGCCAGCCGGATCCCCTCCCGCGACACCGCCACCGAGGCCGGGTCCTCGTAGTCCCCGGCCAGCAGCGCGTCGGGCAGCGGCCGCAGCCACGGCACCTCGGGCCCCGCCACCATCGGCGCATCCGGGCCCTCGGCCGGCCCGCCGAGACCGGACGGCAGCGGCCGGCGGCCGCGCCGCTCGAGCGCGGTCAGGCACGCATTGGTCGCGATCCGGTACAGCCAGGTCCGCACCGACGAACGGCCCTCGAACCCCTCGTAGGATCGCCACGCCCGCAGGTACGTCTCCTGCACCAGGTCCTCGGCATCGGCGGCCGAGCCCAGCATCCGGTAGCAGTGAGCCAGCAGCTCACCGCGGAACTGCCCGGTCAGGCTGGTGAAATCCTCGCTGACGGTCATCGGCTACCTCACGCTCGCTGGTCCTTGCTATGTACAGACCAGGCAACCGGGCGAAAATCGCCGCGTTCAGGAATCGACCCGGACGGTTCGCCCCGTCTTCATGCTCTCGGTCGCGGCGTCCGCGAGGACCAGCGCCGCCCGGCCGTCGGCGAAGCCCGGGCTCGGGGTCAGCCCCTGCTCCATGCAGATGACCAGGTGGTCGAGTTCGGCCCGGTAGGCGGTCGCATAGCGGTCGAGGAAGAAGTTCAGGTACGGGGCGGCGGTCTCGGTGCCGCCCGCGCCGGACCGGCGCACGCTGGTGGCCGTCTGATTCCCCGCGCTCAGCATCCCGTCGGCGCCGAAGGCCTCCACCCGCTGGTCGTAGCCGAACGCGCAGCGGCGGCTGTTGGTGATCTGGCACAGCTCGCCGCCGGCCCCGCGCATCGACACGACGGCCGAGTCCACGTCGCCCGCCTCGGCGATGTACGGCTCGATCAGGTTCGCCCCGATGGCCTGGACCTCTACTACCTCACCCAGGAAGAACCTGGCCATGTCGAGGTCGTGGATGGTCATGTCGCGGAACAGGCCGCCGGAGGAGGCGATGTACGCGGCTGGCGCGGGCGCCGGGTCCCGGCTGGTGATCAGGAGCTGCTCCAGCCGGCCGATCTCGCCGCCGGTGACCCGTTCCCGCATCTCGGCGAAGGTCGGGTCGAACCGCCGGTTGAAGCCGACCATGACGGTGGCGTTCAGCCCCTTGATGTCCTCCCAGCAGGCATCGACCCGGGCCAGGTCGAGGTCGATCGGCTTCTCGCAGAGCACCGCCTTGCCCGCCTGGGCGCACGCGGTCAGCAGCTCGACGTGGGTCGGCGTCGGCGAGGCGATGATCACGGCGTCGATGCCGGGGTCGCCAAGGATCGCGTCGGCATCGCCGGTGGGGGTCCCGCCGTAGAGCGCGGCGATCTCGTGCGCGGCGACCTCGACAGGATCGTGCACGACGGCCAGCTCCGTCCGCGGGTGCGCAGCCAGCGAGGCCGCGTGGACGCGGCCGATCCTCCCGGCGCCGAACAGACCGAAACGCAGCATCAGGCCCTCCTCAGGTTTGCCTACCGGGATGCTAGTGCGCGCTAGCCGGCCACGGGGGAGCGAAGGACGGACTTCAGCGCCACGCCGGGGTCGGCCAGGGCGGCGGGGTCCGGGGCCACGCGCCCCGCGATCAGCATCTCGGCCAGCTTGATGTCCCTGGCCACCGAGTTGCCCGGGCCCGCCGCGGCGGCGGCGGCCAGCCTCCCGCCGTCCGCCAGGCCGAACCAGATCTCGGTCCCGTCCGGGCGCACCCGGACGACCTCGCCGGACGCCGCGTCGGCTAGGCCCGCGACCTGCAGGGTGTAGTCGTGCTGGTCGGTCCAGAACCACGGGACACCCGCGTAGGGTTCGGTGCCGCCGAGCATCGCGCGGGCCGCGGCGGTGCCGTGTTCCTGCGCCGCCCGCCACGACTCGAGCCGCAGCGGGCGGTCGTCGTACAGCGGGTGCGGATAGCGGCTGCAGTCGCCGGCCGCGAAGACGTCCGGGGCCGAGGTGGCGAAGCGCGCGTCGACCACGATGCCGTCCGCGACCTCGATGCCCGCCGCCTCGGCCAGCGAGGTCTCCGGGGCCGCGCCGACGCCCGCCACCACCACGTCGGCGTCGACGGTGCCGCCCTCGGCCAGCGTGATCGTCACGCCGGAGCCGGTCTGCGCCAGTCCGGTCACGCCGGTCCCGCAGCGGATGTCCACCCCGGCTTCAACATGCCGCTGGGCCATGACCGCCGCCACGCGGGCCGGGACGGCCCGGCCCATCAGCCGGGGGCCGAGCTCGATCACGGTCACCGCGCAGCCCAGCGCCGCGGCCGAGCTCGCCAGCTCGAGCCCGATGAACCCGCCGCCGATCACCGCGACCCGGCGGCCCGGGGCGAGCCGACCGCGCAGCGCCACCGAGTCGGCGTGGGTGCGCAGGACGTGGACCGGAGCCCCGCCAAACGGAAGGCGCCGGGCGCGGGCGCCGGTGGCGAGCAGCAGCGAGCGGTACGGCAGGCGCCGCCCGTCGGCCAGCTCCAAGGCGTGCCCCGCGGTGTCCAGGCGGGCCACCACGGCGCCGGGCAGGAAGGTGATGTCCGCCTCCCGCAGCGCGCCGGGGTCGCAGATCGGCTTGAGCTCACCGGTCTTGGACAGCGGCGGCCGCTCGTACGGCGTCGACGGTTCGGCTCCGGCCAGGATGACCCGGCCGTCCCAGCCCTGCTCGCGCAGGGCGAACGCCGCCCGGGTGCCGCACTCGCCCGCACCGGCGATGACTATGGCTCCCGCTGTGCTGGCTGAGTCTGGCACTAGCCGACCTCGATGTAGACCGTGCCGTCGATGACCTTGGCGGGGTAGGTGCGCACGTCGACCAGCACCGGCGCGCCGAGCGCCTTGCCGCTGGTGTAGTCGAACCGCCCGTTGTGCTTGGGGCACTCGATCACGCCGCCCATGACCAGGCCGTCGCACAGCAGCGTCTTCTCGTGCGTGCAGTGCCCGTCGGTGGCGTAGTAGACATCCTCGGGCGAGCGGTAGATCGCGTAGTCGCTGCCGTCGTGCTCGAACGGGATGACGTCCTCGGGGTCGATGTCGTCCGCCGCGCAGGCGGCGATCCACTGGGGCATCGGAGGTCTCCTCAGGCTGCGGTCTCGGCGGGCAGCGGCAGCGCCCGGCCGTCGTTCAGGGGCGTCGGCTCGTTGAACGGGGCAGCGCCGGGCAGCAGTTCGCGGCGCACGTAGTACTCCTGGTCCCGCAGCTGACGCAGGACCGCCGGGATGATCTCCTTGTACGCCGCCCACAGCGACGGGTAGACCGGCGCGCAGTCGTGCTTGATCTCCTCGTGCAGCTCCGGCAGCCGGTAGTACGGGACCATCGGGAACATGTGGTGCTCGACGTGGTAGTTCATGTTCCAGTACAGGAACCGGTTGACCACGCACATCTTCACCGTGCGGGTGTTCAGCCGGTGGTCGAGCACGTTCTCGCCCATGCCGGCGTGCTGGGTGAACCCGTAGACCTGGAGCATGTACCGGCCGTACAGAGCCGGGCCGCCGATCAGCACCACCGGCAGCCAGGTCCCGAACCCGATCGCCAGGCCGATGGTCACGGCGTAGATGGCCAGATGCACCCGGGCCGTCCGGTAGACCCGGTTCCGTTCGGATTCGGGCACGTAGTCGGCCTCATCGGCGGTGAGCCGGCCGGCCGCGTGCTGGAACATCAGCCAGAACGCCGTCGGCACGTCGACCAGCCCGAAGTAGTTGACCAGCAGCTTGGCCAGCCGCGCCGGGCGCATGACCGCGATCTCCGGGTCCCGCCCGACGACCAGCGTGTCGGTGTGGTGCCTGGTGTGGCTCCACCGCCAGGTGGTCGGGTCCCGCATGATCATGAACGAGGCGAGCTGGTACAGCCCTTCGTCGATCCAGCGGGTCTTGAACGCCGTGCCGTGCCCGGACTCGTGCCAGCGGGAATCCGAGGTCGAGCCGTACAGGACGCCGTAGGCGAGGAAGAACGGGACCGCCCACCAGCTGTGCCAGACCAGCCAGAACGTGGTGCCCAGGCCGCCGAAGAGCAGGATCAGGCCGAGCCAGATGGCCGTGTCGCGGACGGCGGGGTAGTCGGAGCGCTTCATCAGCTCCTTCATCCGCTTGCGCGGCACTGCGCTGCGGAACCACGCCCCGCCCGCCAGCCCGGCGTTCACCGCCGCCTGGTTCTCCGGGCCTGTCAGGCTGTACCGCGCCAGCCGCTCCCGCCCCTCGTTAATGCCGTCCGCATCAACGCCGCCCGCGTTACCGCCACCCACGCTGGGGCTGCCCGCGTTGGAGCTGCCCGCGTTAAGGCTGCCCGTTCCGACACTGCCCATGCTCTGCCACCTCCGCGCCAACACCTACTGCGCCAAACACCCACTGCGCCGAACGCTCATCGCACCGAACGCCCACTATCGATTGGAGCGCTCCAACAGCCCCCATGGTGACTCATCGGACCGATGCTGTCAAGATGCCCGCCTGCTCTTATAGCGTGGTTGCCTCCGGGCCGGATGCGTGCATCATCGTGGACCGTAACCCGCGCAATACAGGGGGTAACTGTCCGCGATCCTGGCTGCCACCCCGCGGTTCACCTCAGCAGTCACCTCTGCCCCGTCGGGCAGGCCACTGTAGCCGGGCCGGTCATTGCGTGACGCTGCACCCCTGATCAGGGGTGCAGCGTCACGCAATCGCGAGGCTATAGGCGGAAGGCGGCATCCGGGCGGTGTTGGAACGTTCTACGCGTGGGCGTCCCGGACGTTCTTAGTTGTCCCGGACGCGCTCGTAGGTGAGGAAGGCGAGACCGTCACCGATGGTCTGGGTGCTGACGAGACGCAGGGGTATGGAGTCGCTGGTCTCGCCGAACAGGCGCTCGCCGGCCCCGAGCACGACCGGGTAGACCGTCAGCCGTAGCTCGTCGACGAGGTCGTGCTCCATCAGCGTGTGGACCAGCTGGGTGCTGGCGTAGACGACGATGTCCCCGTCTAGCTCCTGCTTCAGCTTCGAGACCTCGTCCGCCACGTCGCCCGTCAGAACCGTCGCATTGGTCCACCTGGGCTCTTCCAGAGTCGAGGACACGACGTACTTGGGCAGGCTGTTCAGCCGGTCCGCCCAGTCGCCGCTCCGAGACAGCCAGCGCGTGGCGAACCACTCGTCGCTCCGCCGGCCCAGCAGCAGGGCCTCGGCGCCCAGCGCCTCGTCAAGCTCCATCTTTGACCACGCTTCGCGGTCCTTGTCCCCGATCTGGCCGAACCAGCCGCCGTGCCTGAAGCCCTCCTCGCCGGTCGGGTCCTGCGCTACTCCATCGAGCGAGACGTTCTCGCTGACGACGATCTTTCCCATCTCGGTTCTCCCTTGTGGTTGGCGTTTGGCACCTGCCACTGATGCAGAAACCGCGGCGACGGGAAACTGGGCGCTCGCCGGCCGATAACTAGCCCGCTGGGTGACTAGCCCCGGCCGATAACTGGCGCCGGCTGGGTAACTAGCCCCGGCTAGTAGTTAGCTCGCAGCGGCGGAACCCTCGCCGAGCAGGCGGTCGAGAAACTCGGCGAACGCGCTCTCGCCCACGGTGAGCGCGGCGGCCGGGTCATCCGCGCGGGCGATCATCATGGCGACCTCGTTGGCGGCGGCCAGCGCGATGTGCGCGAATGTGTCCACGTGAGCGTGCTCGATCCGGCCCGTCGCGGCGGCGTACCCGAGGGCGTCCCTGATCGCCCCCAGCGGGCCCTGCTCGTCGAGTTCCCGCCACCGCTGCCAGCCCAGCACGGCGGGCGCGTCGATCAGCATGATCTGCCGGACGACCGGGTCGCCGGCCAGCCGGATCCACGCCAGGGCGCCTGCCCGCAGCATCGCGACCGGATCCGGGGCATCCCTGGCGATGTCCTCGCCCTGCCGGGCGATGCGGGCACCGACCTCCTCCAGGACCGCCCAGAACAGCGCCTCCTTGCCCGGGAAGTGGTGGTAGAGCGAGCCCCGGCTGACTCCGGCGCTGGCCTGCACCGTCTCGATCGAGGTGCCGTCGTAGCCGTGCTCGGCGAACAGCCGGGTCGCGACCTCGACCACGTGCGCCCGGGTGGCCCGGCCCCGCTCGACGTTCTTGTTCATCCGTCCCCAATTCAATTGACAGACCGATCGTCGGTTTGTAAGAGTTAGACCGTCAGTCGGTCTTTGCGGCTACTGTACCCCGGCAGCCGTCCAACGGGGAGAACAACGAGGGAGAAGCATGACCAGCGAGATGGAACGCCTAGACAAGTACCGCAGCCAGGTGCGGACCCGGTCCGGTCCCGCCAGCTACGTCGACACCGGAGGTCCCGGCCG
>DAIOWL010000303.1:0-7762 GCA_036758545.1 Streptosporangiaceae bacterium
ACCACGGCCGGCGCGCTCGCCGAAGACCTCCGCCACCAGCCGACCCTACCGCTGCGACCGGCCGGCAACCAGGCCACTGCGGGCGCCCCGCCCCTGGGGGGCGCGGCCCAGTGCCTACCGGGCCGGCTAGATGTTCTGGGTTGATGCGGAAGGCATTGTCCGGGTCGTAGCGGCCCTTGATCCGGTTGTAGGTTGCGCGGTGACAGGCTTGGTTGCCGGGCTACATTACTAGGCCAGGGCCCGTGACGACCGGGCTATGCGCCTAGGAGGAGCGCCGTGAGCGAGGCACCCGAAGCCCGGCGCGGCGCCCGGCTGCGGCTGGCCCGGAACGATTCGACCTCGTCATCCCAGCGGGGCAAGTCAGCACCCCCGAGGTACAGGGGCTCCTGAAAGTCCTCTCCTCAGCGTGGCTGCTCGACCAGCTGGCGAGCTTGCCTGGATATGACCCGGGCCGGTGCGGGGAGCGAATCGCGACGCTGCCGCCCCGGCACTGAGGCATCATGCTGAATGCGGGTAGTGAGCCACAACGACCTGTGCTGGTCCTAGGTCGCGGTTGATTCGCGGCCGGTCAATACCGGCCGCAGGTCCAGGCCTGGGCGGCTATCTGGACGGCGTCCCAGGGGCTGCCCAGCGGCGGGGTGTAGGACAGGTCCAGGTCGCTGACCGCGTCGACGGTCATGCCGTGGTAGATGGCGGTGGCGGCGATGTCGACCCGCTTGGCGATCTCGGCGTTCTTGTGGCCGAACAGCTGCAGGCCGAGCAGCCGCCCGGTGGTCCGGTCGCCGGTGACGCGGATGGTGATGCGGTGGCTGCCGGGGTAGTAGGCCTTGTGGTCATCGGCGGCGGTTTCGGTGGTGACCGGGTCGAACCCCGCGGCGGCTTCGTGGTCGCGCAGGCCGGTGCGGGCGGCGGCCTGGTCGAAGATCTTGACGACCTGGGTGCCCAGGCTGCCGGCGAACTGGCGGTTCCCGCCGAGGGCGTTCTCCCCGGCGACCCGGCCCTGCTTGTGCGCGGTGGTACCCAGCGGCAGGTACGTCTCGCCGAGCAGCCGGTGGTGAGTGATCACGCAGTCCCCGGCCGCGTAGATGTCCGACAGGCCGGTACGCATGCCGGGGTCGACCGCGATCGCGCCCTTGGTGCCGAGCGTGGCTCCGGCCTCGGCGGCCAGGGCGGTCTCGGGCCGCACCCCGACGACGACCAGGACCATGTCGGCCGGGCGGGTCACGGCCGTGCCGTCGGCCGCGGCGGCGTGGACCTGCAGGCGTCCTGTTCCGCCGGGCGGAGTCTTGCTGATGGCCTGGACGGTGGTGCCGGTCAGGACCTCCACGCCGTGGCTGGCGAGTTCGGCGTGGACCAGGGCGCCGAGGCCGGGGTCGACGGTGGGCAGCACCTCGCCGAGCTGTTCCATCTGGGTGACCTGCAGGCCGCGGACGGTCAGCGCGTCGGCCATTTCCAGGCCGATGTACCCGGCGCCGACGATGACCGCGCGGGCCGGGGCGGCCTGCTCCAGGGTGCGCATGACGGCGAAGGTGTCGCCCATCGAGTGCAGCAGGTGCACCCCGTCGGCGGGTCCGAGGGCGTCCGGTCCGGACAGGCCGCTGATGGGCGGGCGGACCGGGACGGCGCCGGTGCCGATGACGAGCTTGTCGTAGCCGAGGACCTCCTCGCCGCCGTCTGCGGTGGTGAGCAGGAGCTTGCGGCCGGGCACGTCGATCCGCCGGGCGGTGGTGTCGGTCCGCAGCCGCATCCCGGCGGCTTCGAGGTCGGCGGTGGTGCGGTGGGCCAGGTTGCGCCAGTGGGTGACCTCGCCGGAGACGTAGTAGGGGATGCCGCAGATGGAGAAGTTCGGGTAGGCGTCCTCCAGGACCACGGTGACGTCGGCGCCGGGGTCGAGTTCGCGGGCCCGCAGGGCCGCGCTGATCCCGGCGTCGCTGCCGCCGATCATGACCACGTGCATAGCGGTCTCTCCTTCCCGGCTGCCGGGTCAGCCCGGCCGCGCCGGGCCGGCCTGCTGGCCTGCGGACGGCGATACGCCGTCATGCGCGGCCCGGGCCGGGCTGCTGTCGTGGGGGACGATGATGCTGGCGGCGTCGGCGGGGGTGATGGCGGGGTACAGCGTCTTGATGACCGCGACGGCGAGCGCCCCGCCGACGATCTGCGCGCCGATAAAGCTGAGCAGCGAGTCCGGGGCGATCCCGGCGAAGGTGTCGGAGAACATCCGGCCGATGGTGATGGCCGGGTTGGCGAAGCTGGTCGAGGAGGTGAACCAGTACGCCGCGCCGATGTAGGCGCCCACCGCCGCCGGGGCCGACCGGGCGCGGCCGGACCGGGCCAGGGCGAAGATCACCAGCAGCAGCCCGAGGGTGGCGATCACCTCGGACAGGAAATGCGCTCCCGAGGCCCGGTGCTTGGCCGAGATGGTGACCGCGGGCAGCGCGAACATCAAGTTCGCCGCGACCGCCCCGGCGATGCACCCGGCTACCTGCGCGGGCAGGTACGCGGCGGCGTCGCGCCAGGACAGCCCGCCGAACACGGCGTCGGCGAAGGACACGACCGGGTTGAAGTGGCCGCCGGAGACCGGGCCGAACATCAAGATGATCGCGTACAGCCCGGCCGCGGTCGCCGCCGCGTTCTGCAGCAGCTCCAGGCCGGTCTGGCCCGGCGACAGCCGCTCCGCCGCGATGCCGGACCCGATCACCACCGCGGCCAGGAACGCGCTGCCCAGGAACTCGGCGGTCAGCCGGCGCCACAGCGGGATGGGGGCACTGGTCACGCCGCCCATGTTGACAGAAGAAGATAGCTCAGTCAAGATTGAGTCAATGTGTGCTGAGCAGAACCCCGGCCTGGCCCGGCGTGCCGCCGTGCACGCCGCGCTGGCCGACCCGGCCCGGCTGGCCATCACCGACACGCTGCTGGCCGGGGACGCGTCCCCGTCGGACCTGGCGGTCATGCTGGCCATGCCCTCCAACCTGCTGGCGCACCACCTGCACGTGCTGGAGCAGGCCGGGGTCATCACCCGCCGCCGGTCCGAGGGCGACCGCCGCCGGACCTACCTGCGGCTGATCCCGGGCGCCCTCGACCCGCTGGCCGCGCCGCCGCCTCGTACCGCGCGGCGGGTGCTGTTCGTGTGCACCGCCAACTCGGCCCGCTCTCACCTGGCCGCCGCGCTGTGGCGCCGGGCCAGCAGCGTCCCGGCGGCATCGGCCGGAACCCATCCCGGGCCGGCGATCGATCCCGGCGCGATCGAGGCTGCCCGCCGCCACCGCCTGCCGCTGCCCCGGCTGCGGCCCCGGCACATCAGCGAGATCCAGGACCAGGGCGACCTGGTAGTCACGGTCTGCGACATGGCCCGCGAGGAACTCGGCGGCCAGGCCGCCGTGCACTGGTCCGTCCCGGACCCGGTCCCGGCCGGTGATCCCGCCAGCTTCGACGCGGCGGTAGCCGACCTCAGCGACCGGGTCGGTCGTCTCGCGCCCCGCCTGGCCGCGACCTCCTGACCCTCCGGCCGTCGAAGCCCCGCCTGAGGACGAGCTCGCCCGCGCCATGGCGGCGCAGGTCACCGGCACGGACGGAACGCGCTTCCCGGGGCTGAACGCATAATGGCTAGAGTGCGCGCTGATGCCCGGGCGCGGCCGCCCCTGGTGCCGATCTCGGTGCTCGGGATGCTCACGATCATCGGCTATGGCGCGTGCTATTACGCCTACGGCGTGCTGATCGGGCCGATCAGCGCCGACACGCGCTGGCCGGACGCGGCGCTCGGCGCGATCTTCAGCGCGACGCTGGTCATTACCGGTATCGGCGGGATGGTGGCGGGCCGGGTCCTGGACCGCCGCGGCCCGCGGCCCGTTTTCCTGGTCGCGGGTATCGCCGGAGCCGGCGCGATGCTCCTGGCCTCGGTGCAGGGTGCGCTGCTCCCGTTCGCCATCGCCTACGCGGGCGGCTGCGGCCTGGTCGGGGCGCTCGGCTTCTACCACATCACCCAGGCGGCCGCCGCCCGCGCCGCGCCCGCAGCGCCCGCGCGGGCCATCATCTGGCTGACGCTGTTCGGCGCCTTTTCCAGCCCCGTCTACCTTCCGCTGACCGCCTGGCTTACCCAGTCGGCCGGGTGGCGCGGCGCGATCCGGGTCGAGGCCGGCACCGTCGCGGTCGCGTTCGTGCTGGCCGCCGCCCTGATCAGCAACCCGGGCTCCCGGCCCGGCCAGCCCGCCGGCCGCCCGGCCGGGGTGCTCCGGGCCGCCTCGCGGAGTCCGCTGGTCCGGGCCTGGCTGGCCGCCACCCTGCTCGGCGGGGCAGCGGTGAACGCGCTGATCGTCTACCAGGTCCCGGTCACCACCAGGGCCGGGCTCCCGCTCGGCATCGCGGCGGCCGTCGCCGGGTTCCGCGGCCTGGCCCAGCTGGCCGGCCGGCTGCCGCTCACCGCCCTGACCGGCAAGCTCGGCGCCCGCACCACCCTGGTCCTGGCCTACGCCCTGGCCGCGGCGGTCACGCTGCTGCTGTTCGCAGGCGGCACGCTCGCGCCGGTGCTGGTGCTGAGCCTGCTCGCGGGCGCCGCGATCGGCGCCGTCTACGCCCTGCAAGGCGTCTACGCCTACGAGCTCATCGATCCCCGCCACCTGGGCACGCTCCTGGGCATCCAGCAGGCCGTCTTCGCCGCGGGCGGCGCCCTGGGCCCCCTCGCGGCCGGCGCCCTGCTCGGCGCCACCGGCTCCTACACCCCGGCGGTCACGATCATCAGCGCCGGATTCGCCGCAGCCGCCGCCGTGCTCCTGCTCGGCCGGGCACCCGGCCCGGCCGCAGCCAGCGATCCCGCCGCCGGACAGGACCGTAGGTGATCCCTGATGCAAGCGGCCGTGGTACCGGCCAGCCAGGCTCGTACACACATCGCGGCGGATCCGGGGCGAACGCGTCGCCTGAGCTGAGATCAGCCGCCGCATCGGGCGTCTCGCGCCGCGTCTGGCCGCACCTAGCTTGACCCCGCTGCCGGTGATGTCTCCGGGCCGGAGGGCGGTGCTTTGTTCCTCGCGCGGATGATCGCGCGGGTGATGAGGGGCGCGGCGATGGCGGCGGGCAGGATCCAGAACGCGAGGGTGGGCAGCCGGTCCCACAGCGGCAGGTGCGGCCCGTTGTCGACGTAGAACGCGGTGAGCATGGCGGTGTAGGAGATCCCCATGCCGGCGATGTGGCCGGTGTCGCCGGGCCGGTGGCGCCGGCGGTGCAGGTACCCGGTGGTGGCGGCGGTGAACGCCACCGCGCCGAGGATGAACAGGTAATAGTCCCGGGCCCAGCGCATGGCGGCCAGGCCGGCCGCGGTGGCGAACACGGCGGTGATGGCCCGGTAGTACCAGCGGCCGGCCCGGATGTGCCGCGGGCTGCCCTTGCGGGCCAGCGCGGCGGCCGCGCCGGTGATGACGGCGGTCAGGCCGGCGATGACGTGGATGGCGAGGATGGCCAGGAAGGCTGGGACAGTGGAGCCCACCTCAACGCCCAGGATGCGGCTGGCGGTGGCCATCGGCAACTCCCGTTGGCTAACAGACCCTATATGTAGCAACACTACGTATAGGTGTAACGGTACCGGACGTATTGCCTGGATGGAAGGGTTAAAGTAGCGTTGCTACCTATGAGGGCCGAGGAGCTGAAAGGGCGCCTGGACGCCCTGCCGCTGGCGGCGCTGGAAGGCGGCCCGCGGCACGGGTACGCGGTCACCGAGGCGCTGCGGCAGGACAGTTGCGGGCGGCTGGACCTGCCGACCGGCACGATCTACCCGGCGCTGCGCCGGCTCACCGCGGCCGGCCTGCAGACCCTGGCGGGCTGGCGGGCGGCCTGGCAGGAGTTCGCCGCCACGGCCAGCGCGGTCCTGGAGGGCGGGCCATGCCCCGACCCGGCCTGATCGTCGGCTACCTCAGCACCTTGTCCGGCCAGCTGCCCGGGCCGGTGGTGGAGGAGCTGGCCGACGGGCTGGAGGAAACCTGCCGGCGGCACCTGGGCCTGGGCCTGGCCCCCGACGCGGCGGCAGCAGCCGCCGTGGCCGAATTCGGGGCACCGGAGCTGATCGCGGCGGAGTTCGCCCGCGCACACCCGGCCCGCAGGGCCGCCCGGCACCTGCTGGTGACCGGACCGCTGGTGGGGTCGTGCTGGGCAGCGGCGCTGATCACCGGCCGCGCGTGGACCTGGCCGGTCCCCATGGCAGCCAACTTTGTGCCCGGCCTGGCGCTGGTGGCGGTCGTGGCGCTGCTCGCGTTCGCTGCGCGCAGTACCCGGTACCGGCCCATCGGCCGGGCAGGCGCGGCCGGGTGCATCGGCACCGCCGCGCTGGACACCTTCATGATCATCGGCGTGCTGGCCGCTGACCCGGCGGCCAGATGGGCGGTGGCCGTGGCCATAACCGCCAGCGCGGCCCGGCTCGCACTCAACGTGCGTCTGGTGCGGCCAGTCCTGGCCGCGAACGGCTAATACGGCCGGGCTGCGGCGCTCGATCAGCACGACATCGCGCCAGCGGCCGTGGTGCTGGCCGAGGCGTTCCCGGGTCCCCACCACGCGGAACCCGGCCGCCCGGTGCAGCGCCAGGCTGGCCGTGTTCTCCGGGAAGATGCCGGACTGGATGGTCCAGATCCCGGCCGCCTCTGTCGAGGCGATCAGCGCGCCCAGGAGCCGCCGGCCGGTGCCGCGGCCGCGGGCGGCGGGATGGACGTAGACCGAATGCTCGACCACCCCGGCGTAGACACAGCGGCTGGACACCGCCGACGCGGCCACCCACCCGGCGACCCGGCCGCCAGTGATGGCGACGTAGCGGTGGGCGGGCAGCCGGCCCGCGGTGAAGGCTGCCCAGCCCGGCGCGCAGGTCTCGAAGGTGGCGTTGCCCTCCGCGATCCCGGCCTGGTAGATCGCCAGGACCGCGGCGACGTGCGCGCCGGTCATCGGCTCGATCCGCACCGCCGCGCCCGGGGATCGCATGGGCTACGGCTTGACCGCGCGGATGATCGCCGAGTGCACGCCGTCGCCGGCCTGCTGAGCCGCGGTGATGGTGATACCGGTGAACCCGGCGCCTGCCAGGCCGTCGCGGTACTCGGTGAACGAGGGCGCCCCGGCGATGCACCCGGCCTGGCGGCCGCGCTCGAGCCGCTGGGCCGGGGTGAGCTGGTCCCCGGCGAGGATGTCGGTGATGCCCAGGCGGCCGCCGGGCCGCAGCACGCGGAAGCTCTCGGCGAAGACGGCGGGCCGGTCGGTGGACAGGTTGATCACGCAGTTGGAGATGATCACGTCCACCGACCGGTCGGGCAGCGGGATCGCCTCGATCCGCCCGCGGAGGAACTCCACGTTGCCCGCTCCGGCGGCGCGGGCGTTGGCCCGGGCCAGGTCCAGCATCTCGGTGGTCATGTCCAGCCCGTACGCCTTCCCGCCGGGGCCGACCCGGCGGGCGGACAGCAGCACGTCGATGCCGCCGCCCGAGCCCAGGTCCAGCACCGTCTCACCCGGCCGCAGGTCCGCGACCGCGACCGGGTTGCCGCAGCCCAAGCTGGCCCGCACCGCTGCCTCGGGCAGGCTGTCGGCATCGGGGTACGCGAGAGCGCCGCAGGCCGGGGCATCCGGGTCGCCGTCGGTGATCGCCTGGCCGGCCTGCGCGGCGCGGGCCAGGCCGGCGTAGCGGGCGGCGACCGCCGCCCGGATCTGGTCACGATCAGCTGAAACCATGGTCATCCTCCGAGCGGGACGGGTGAGGGCTTGCCCATCACCAGGTCGGCGGCGGTGGGGAAGCAGGTCACGC
>DAIOWL010000304.1:0-242 GCA_036758545.1 Streptosporangiaceae bacterium
CGGCCTGCCGAGGCTGCGCCCGCGCTGCGGCAGGCGACCGTTCGCCGCCTGCTGACGCACACCGCCGGGCCTTCCTGTAACCCCGCAATTAAGAACGAATTTAGACATTCCGAACTTATCAAAAGGAGACCATGTCATGGCTATCACAATCGCGGAGAAGGTGCTGATCGTCGGCGGAGTGCTGAACCTGGCCTACGGCACTCTGTTGGGTTATCCCATCACGGTGATTCGCGCAAAAGGCG
>DAIOWL010000304.1:252-7753 GCA_036758545.1 Streptosporangiaceae bacterium
GCCGTTCGAGTTGTCGACCGCCATCAGCGAAGCCTGCACGCCGCTGTCCTGCTCGGCCTGGCGTGGGCAGCCCGGCTGTCCGCGCTGGGCCCGGGCTGGCACGATGTAGCCGCCTGGCTGCTCGTCATCTCCTCCGCGCTGATCGCCGCGAAGGACACCTTGAACTGGCTCACTGGTGTGCAGGACGAATTCGGCGAAAAGGCCAAGACCGCCCCGCTGGGCGCGCTCGGCGCGCTCGGGGAAACAGTTGGTGTCGGCATCTTCGTCGCCGGCATCCTCACAGCGCTGTGACCTCCGGTGTCAACGCGCTGGTCAGCCTCGCTCACATCGGCATGACCGAGCGTCGCCAGCTGCGCCGATCATCCAGATCTGCGCACGGATCGGTCATGCTCAAAACGCTCCGGTCGGCGCGCAGATCGGCGGGTTCGCGCGCGTTCTTCTACGGCCGTCGATGACGCAGCTCCACAAGATGGGTGGCTGGGCTCGCAGGCGACACGCCGAAGCAGCAGACAGACGACATTATTTTCGACCATTCGAACGTTAGCGAAGATAACTAGATTTGGGGAGCCAATAGGGGAGCCAATGGAGGCAGACGCCGCGCGACGCCCTCCGACACCTAGCGACAGTAACTGCTGCTAGACGGCTCGTAGGGCGACGCCGGGCGACGTCCCGCGACGGTTCGAATGTGGCTTCTAAGCAGCGGGTCGCGGGTTCGCGTCCTGTCGGGCGCGCTCATTTTTGCGCCGCGTAACCCCTGGAGGCAAACGGTTGCCCGTGCCGGATGCCACTCCTCTCCACACGGGCTTCACGTAGTCTGCATCCCGCCCGCAGGTCATGCTTGCCACGCTGGGCTATCGCCAACACCCGCAAGCCGCGCTGCAATAGCGCCAGGTCGGCCCGGCCGTGGTCGGGCGGCACCGGGACCTGCCATGCCTTGGCAAGCCGCCCTGGTATATCGACCACGACCCACAAGCTAGGGGGGAATCATGACCGAGACGGAACGTCCAAGCGCACTGACAGGCCACACTCACGTTCGAGAGGCAGAGGATTTGGATTCCGTTTACATGCAGGGAGTCCCGCCCTGGGACATCGGTCGGTCCCAGCCGGCATTCGCTGAGCTGGCTGAGCGTGGCCTGGTGGCGGGGCGGGTGCTGGACGCGGGCTGCGGCACCGGTGAACATACCCTGATGGCGGCCGCCCTGGGCCTGGAAGCCGCCGGTTTCGACGTCGCCGCCACCGCGATCGCCATTGCCAACATCAAGGCTCGTGACCGGGGGCTGGAAGCCAGGTTCCTCCAGTTGAACGCCCTGGTGCTCTCGAGCCTCGGGGAGCAATTCGACACGGTCCTCGATTGCGGGCTCTTCCACTCGTTCGGGGATGACGACGACCGGCCGAGGTTCGTGAAAGAACTTCGCGCCTCGATGCCGGTCGGTGGGCATTACTACATGCTCTGTTTCAGCGACCGCCAGGCTGGTAACTGGGGACCTCGCCGCATCCGGCAGGAGGAGATACGCGACAGTTTCGCCGAGGGGTGGACGGTGGACTCCATCAAACCCGCCAAGATCGACATCACAATCGATCCGCATCACGCCGAGGCCTGGCTGGCCGTCATCACCCGCATGTGACGGATCTCCTCCGACTCCTGGACGAGGGGTAGGAAATCCTGAGTAACCACGTGAGTAACTATCGCCGCCGACCACGACAAACGCCCGTGAACGCCAGCCGACTATACGTCACAGCATGAGAGCGTCACCGACGCGACATGATCTCTGAGGCCTGACGCAAAATAAGGGCATCATCGGGACTCTTGTCCCGCCGGTTAGTCGCCGAGCCACTGGATCCTGACGACGAGCACCAAGTCATCGGGCGGATACACCAGGAAAGTGACCAGCCCTTCGTCCTGCCGGCCGAAATGGAGCGTACGCAGCGGCATGGGAATGCCCTCACGCTCGTCGGGCCGACGCTGGTACTGCACCGGGTCGACGATCACCACCGCATCCAGGAACGCCGCCAGCGTCACCCGCACAGCTGGACTCAGATCACCGAATTGCTGTTGAGCCGGACCATCCAGCTCCCATCGGTACACGCCTCAGACGCCGAACCGGGACCGGACCTCTTCCCGGGTCATCCGCTGCTCAGCAGGCGGCGGCCCTTCGTTGCGATAACTGTCGACGCGGGCCAGGAACTCCCGCTGACCCTCAGGATCGCACCAGGCGTCTGCCTCGAACCACCAGCGGCGCACCGTCTGTACCAGCGGCGTCAGGTCGCCTTGCGTGCGCGCCTGCTCAAAGGCCATATCCAGGTCCTGGTCGTATCGCCGCAACACGGCATCACCCGCGTTGGCCGCCAGCACGGCCCGGACCGCCGCGGGCGTGCACGCCGGGCGAGGCAAGATCTGGGGCGGCCTGGCCTGCGGCGCGGTCATCGGCATCTCTCCCGCGAATCGGCGTTTCGTCCAGCATAGGCGCAGCCACCGACAAGCTTGATGCCTATCGGGACGAGACGCCAGTTATCTTTGGCCGTGTTCTTGGAGCGCCACGGCAGCCGAGGTCATCCATCCGAACATTAGCGAAGCTAACCAGTGCCGGGAGCCAGACAGGGAGCCGACGGCGACAGACTACGGGCGACACCAGGCGACAGTTAGCTACTATCTCTGCAGGTAGGTACCGCATCGAGCGACATCGGACGAACTACCGCGACTCTTCTCGGGTGCCTTCTAAGGCAGCGGGTCGCGGGTTCGAATCCTGCCGGGCGCGCCAGAATTTCTTCGCGCTTTCGGCCGGATGGAACGAGAGGCGTCTATCCGGTCATCATGCCTGGATAGCTTGTTTGCGTGGTTGAGATCCCGGCGGCGGTTGAGGCTGAGCTGGTGCGGCTGCGGGCGGAGAACGCCCGGCTGCTGCGCCTGCTGAAGCTCACTCCTCAGCAGGCCGCCCCGCCCGGCCCGGCGCAGGCAGCCTACTTCGAGGCACCACCGGGGCTGGTTTACGACGGGTCGCCACCAGGGGCGAAGGTGGCGTTCTACGCGGCGCTGTTCTCCGCCCGCACCGACGTGTACGCGACCCGATTCGACAACCCTCGTACCGGTAAAGGGGGCTGGGTTCCAGCGGTGCGCGGCGGGTGGCGCAAGGGCACCCGCCACGAGGACCGCGACTACCTGCCGCTCACCCCCGCCGTGCTCGCCGCGCACCTGAAGGGCGAGGTTCACATCGGGCTGTACCCACTGCTGGACAGCGACCGATGCTGGTGGCTGGCCGCTGACTTCGACGGGCCCGAGGCCATGTTCGACGCCCTCATGTACGTCAAGGCCGGCCGCGCCCTCCGGGTCCCGGTGGCCCTAGAAGTATCCCGGTCCGGCGCCGGCGCGCACGCGTGGGTATTCTTCACCTCCCCGGTCCCCGCTGAGCTGGCCCGCCGCCTGGGCACCGGGCTGCTGCGGGAAGCGATGGCGCTGCGCGGCCGGATGACGCTGGCCAGCTATGACCGGCTGTTCCCGTCCCAGGACCTGCTCCCGGCCAGCGGTGTGGGGAACCTGATCGCCGCGCCGCTGTTCAGGCCTGCCCGGCAGAACGGCGCGACCGTGTTCCTGGACATGGAGACCCTGGAACCGCACAGGGACCAGTGGGCCTACCTGTCCACCCTCGGCCGGATGACCCCGCACGAACTCAAGCGCGCCGCTAACCGCGCCGGGAAGGTCGCCGTCGCCACCGAGGTCAACCGCCTTGTCACCCCGTCATCGACCGCGACCCGCCCCCAAGCGGCGCCGGTCCTCCGCGCCCGGCTCGGCGCCGGCATCCGGATCGAGCAGGCAGAGCTGACAGCCGGACTTGCTGCGACGCTGCGGCACGCGGCATCCATGCACAACCCGCTGTTCTACGAACGACAGCGGATGCGCGCCTCCACTTACAACATCCCCCGCTTCCTGCACAGCTACGACGAAACCCTCGACGGGGGCCTGATCCTGCCCCGCGGCATGCTCGGCACCGTCACTGACCTCGCCGCGCAGGCAGGCAGCCGGCTGGGCATCACCGACGAGCGTGCGCTAGGCACGGCGCAGGAATTCACCTTCGCAGCGACCCTGACAACACCCCAGCGCGCGGCCGTCACCGAGCTGAGCAGGCACGACCTCGGGGTGCTAGTCGCGCCGCCCGGATCGGGCAAGACCGTGATCGCGTGCGCGGTCATCGCCGCGCACCAGGCATCAACGCTGGTCCTGGTCGATCGCAAGGCCCTCGCCGACCAATGGCGGGGCCGGATCGCCGAGTTCCTCGGCGTCAAGGCCGGGCAACTCGGCGGCGGCCGGGCGAAGCTGCGCGGCACCTTCGACATCATTACCCTGCAGACCCTGGCCCGCCGCGACGACATCGCCGCTCTCACCGCCGGATACGGGCTGATCGTCGCAGACGAGTGCCACCACGTGCCAGCTGCGGCCTTCGAGGATGCCGTCAAGCAGATCCCGGTCCGGCGCTGGCTCGGCCTGACCGCCACCCCGTACCGGCGCGACAAGCTCGATGACCTCATCACCATGCACGTCGGCCCGGTCCGACATACCATCACCAGCCCCCGCCACCCCGCCAACGGCACCCACGCTCTGCCCGGCACCGCTCCTGACGGACGCCCGGCCCCTGTGCTCCGGCTCCACCCGACCAGGTACTGCTACACCGGAGACGCCAGGCCGTCCACGCCTGGCGGCATGACCGTCATCTACAAGGACCTGATCGCCGACGAGCAGCGGACCGGACAGGTCATCGCCGACGTCGTGGCCGCGCTGTCTCAGGGCAGGAACTGCCTCATCCTCACCAACTGGACCACCCACCTGGAGAAACTTACCGACGTACTGCGCGCCATGGGCCACGATCCCGTCGTCCTGCGCGGCGGTATGGGCGCCAAAGCGCGGGCCGCCGCACTCGACCGGCTCCAAGCGCGGCCCGGCGGGCCGCCCCTGCTAGCTGTCGCGACCGGCCCGTACGCTGGGGAAGGATTCGATTGCCCTGCGCTGGATACCCTCTTCCTCGCTGCGCCCGTTGCCCAGAAGGGACGGCTGGTCCAGTACGCCGGCCGGATCCTCCGTCCTTACGACGGCAAGGCCACCGCCGAGGTCCACGACTACCACGACGAGCTCACCGGCGTCCTCGCCTCCTCCCTGGCCAAACGCGCGCCCGGCTACACCAGCCTCGGCTTCCCCGATCCCCGGAAACTCCCCTACACGCCAAGCGCCGACATAACTCGCTGAACACAACCGGAAGGACTTCTCTTATAAAGGAAATCTGGTCAGGCTCAGCTGGATGCCCTTCGGGCCTGCGTCGGCGGCGGACTGGTCACGTAGATGCCGCTTGCGACAAAAGCGCGGGAAACCCGCAGGCACGGACGTCGGCTGAGACGGCGAGAGTCCTTCGGATCGTCACCGTTCCTACAGCTGATCAGGGCGGTCTCGCCTTGCGTGTATCAGCGCAGAGCATCCGGTTGTCCCCTCCGAGGTCCGGGAATGATGTCGTCATGGATTTCCTGGTCGTCGGCAACGGGATGTTAGGCGCGGCGATTGCCCGGTACCTGGCGCCGTATGCAAAGGTCACGGTGGTCGGACCCGAGGCGCGTGGGGACGGTCCCGGGGGATATGGCGCGCATCATGATGAGGGGCGGATCATCGGGGATCTCAGCCGGGACCCAGTGTGGTCCGAGCTGAACCGGCGTGCCCGCGACGGCATGGCCGAGCTGGACCCGACGCTGATCACGTCGTGCGGGGCGCTGACTGCAACGACCCGCGACGGCCCCGGCTACCTCAGCGTCGCCGCCCAGCTCCGCGAGCGCAGCGGCGCGGATATCCGGACCCTGACCGCGGACGCGGCATGCGCCGGCTTTCCCATGGTCCGGTTCGGCCCGGACGCCATGGGCGTGCGGTTCCATGTCATCGTCGGCAATGAAGAGGCCGACCACGAAGAGAACCTGTCGGTGAGCTAGGTCGCGACCAGCAGGATCACCGCCTGAAATGACCGGCGCTTTTCGTTGGGTGAAACATTAGTGATGCTAACTTCATCCGTTCCTCAGGGGGACGGGCCATTTCGCCAGCACGCAGAGCATCCCGCTTCGTGTCACTCAGGCGTCAACGAGGGGCATGGACTTGTGGTGATGGACTTCGAGGTACCGGCGCGTCATGAGGAGGGCGGCGATCCCATCCCCCACCGCGGAGCCGAGCTGCTTGGTCGATCCCGAGCGCACGTCTCCTGCGGCGAATACACCGGGCAGCGACGTCTCCATCGTGGCGCTCGTGACGATGAACCCGCCCTTATCGCGTTCCACGGTGTCACCCAGAAAACCGTCGTTGGGCTTCAGCCCTATGAACACGAAGGCCGCGGCGGCCGGGAACCGAAGGACCTCGCCGCTGTCGCGGTCGCGGGCCAGCACGGCGGCGAACCGGCCCCGATCGCCCTCGAGCTCGATAATGTCCACGCCGGTACGGATCGCGAACTGCGGGTCGGACCGCACCCGCTCCTGCAGGATCGGCGAGGCAGACAGGGCGGAGCGGGACAGTACCCGCACTCGCTTGGCGAACTCGGACAGGTGCAGGCCCTCCTCCAGGGCCGAGTTGCCGCCGCCGATCACGACGACCTCCTCGGCTCCCTTGTAGAAGGGCGCGTCACACGTCGCGCAGAAGTGCACGCCGGCGCCGATGAGGTTGTCCTCGCCGGGCACGTCGAGCATCCGGTACATCGACCCGGTGGCCACGATGACGGCATGGGAAGTGAGCTGCTGTCCCGATGACAGCGAGGTCACCAGGTCTTCGTGATCGCGCTGCAGGGCGGTGACAGACACCGCCGAAACGAGCTCGACGCCGTAACGGCGGGCCTGAGCCACGAACCGGTCGGCCAGCTCGCCCCCGGAGATGCCGTCGGGGAACCCCGGGTAGTTGTCGATCCGGTCGCTGGTACCGGCCTGCCCGCCGAGCGCGCTGGCGTCCACCACCACGGCGTCGATGCCTTCCCTCGCAGCGTAGATGGCGGCCGCCAGCCCGGCCGGCCCGCCTCCGACGATGACTAGGTCATAGGCGGACCGTTCGGCCTTGAGGGTGAGGCCGATGCGGCGGGCCAGCGCCTCGTTGCTCGGGTTCACCTCATGGGCGCCGTCCGGGTAGACGACCGTGGGAATGATCTGCCCGCCGTCCTGCAGCTCCTTGAGCCGCGCGATGGCCTGCGGGTCGGTGTCGATGTCGACGAAGGCGTACCGGACCCGGTGCGCGGCGAGAAACTTCTTGACCCGTTTGCAGTGCGGGCACCACGGGGCTCCATACACGGTCATGACCGGCTCGTCTGCAGAGATCACAGGCCCAGGCTAACCCGCCGCAGCACGCGCCTGCCGCGGTGATCTCGCCGGCGTGATCCGGGCTAGTCAGGCTGTACGACGTCGGCCATGGTGCCGATCAGCTGCCGGAATCGTTCGGTCGTCTCGGTTTCACCGGTGATGTCGATGCCGGCGTCCGATCCGGTGAAGATGAGGGCGGCCAGGG
>DAIOWL010000305.1:0-7708 GCA_036758545.1 Streptosporangiaceae bacterium
CCCACGCCGATGTGGACGAGGTCCAGGTCCGCGGCCAGCATCTGGCTCTGTGTGCCCTTGCCGCTGCCCTGCACACCCATGATCACGTATTTGCGCATGTCATCAGCCTGGCATACCGAGCGTGGCGTTGCTGCCCGCGGGGGACAAGCCGAGCTTGCGCTCGCAGGCCCGCCGCATCCGGCTGCTGACCAGCAGCCGGAGCTCCGGCCAGTCCTCGCGCAGCCGGTCGGCGTTGAGGAACCGGGCCACGTCGTTGCGGCGGCCCTGGCTGATCACGATGCTGTACAGCAGCAGCCTGGGCTTCTGCCTGGCCACGTCGAACTCGCGGAACTGATGCCAGCTCATGTGCACGGGCAGCACGACGGTGCCCTGCCACGGCCCGTGCAGGTCGTCGAGGCGGTCAGGCAGCCGCCTGCCCGGGGCGGCCAAGCCGGTACGCAGACCCATGCGGGAATTATCCACGGTCGGCGCTACCCTGGCGGCATGGAAAACGCGGGTTCCGCCCACGCCGCCGCCGAAGCGCCGGCGCCCGCGTCGGCGCCGGATGGTCCCGTGTGGCGGTTCCTGATCCAGCCCCGCTGGCTGGGCTGGCACCTGCTCATGGTGGTCTCGTTCTGGGGGATGCTCTGGCTGGGCGACTGGCAGTTCCACCGCGCGCTGACCGGCAACGCCCTGAGCTGGGCGTACACGTTCGAGTGGCCGCTGTTCGCCGGGTTCGCCGTGGTTTTCTGGGCCCGGACGATCCGGGATGAGTTCCGGATCCGGCGGGGCCAGATGCCCGACCCCCGGGAGATCGCGGCCGAGGCGGAGCGCCTGCCGGCCGGCGTGACCGGGTCCATGCAGGTCAGTTCCGTGCAGGCCGGCGCCGGCTCGCCCGAAGAAGGCGAGGACGAGGAGCTCAGCGCGTACAACGCCTACCTGGCGCGGCTCAACGCCGAGGTCAAGGGCCACGGCCGACGGCACGGACTTCGATAGGAGATGTAACCAGTGAGAGCAGCGGTGCTGCGGTACCGGGTAATGGCCTACGTGACCGGCGTGGTGCTGGTGGTCTTGGTTTTTGTCGGCATCCCGCTCCAGGTGGCGGGGTACCCGGCCGTGGCCAACGACGTCGGCGTGGTGCACGGCATCTTGTACATCATCTACCTGGTGTGCGCCTGGCTGCTGGCCCGCGGCCTGCGGCTGGGGATCAAGCCGACGCTGATCATGCTGCTGGCCGGCACCGTCCCCATCATGACGTTCATCGTCGAGCGCTGGGTCACCCGCCGCTTCATCAACCCGGCCCTGGGCGAAGAGTCCGGCCGGTCCCAGCCGACCGCGCCGGCCGGCCGGGCCACCCGGTAAGGCCGGTGACGGACCACTACTTCTCCGCCCGGCCCGGCGCCCCGCACCGGCCCGGCCAGGTCCGGGTGATCCTGCCCGACGTGTACCTGGAACTGGCCACCGACGCCGGGGTGTTCTCCCCCGGCCGGCTCGACCCGGGTACCCGCCTGCTGCTCGAGGAGGCTCCCGCGCCGCCGGCCCGCGGTGACGTGCTGGACCTGGGCTGCGGCTATGGCCCGGTCGCCTGCGTGCTGGCCGCCAGGTCGCCGGGTGCCGCGGTGTGGGCGGTCGACGTCAACGAGCGCGCCCTCGAGCTGTGCGCGCGGAACGCCCGGACGGCGGGCCTGGCCAACGTGCGCTGCCTGTCCCCCGGCGACGCCGCGCTGCCGGCCAGGTTCGCCGCGATCTGGTCCAACCCGCCGGTCCGCATCGGCAAGGAGGCGCTGCACGCGCTGCTGTCCGGCTGGCTGGGCCGGCTGGAGCCGGCCGGCCACGCCTACCTGGTGGTCGGGCGCAACCTGGGCGCCGACTCGCTGCACCGCTGGCTGGCCGGGCAGGGCTGGCCGGTGACCCGGCTGGCCGCACGGAGCGGTTACCGTCTGCTCCAGGTGGACTATCAGGCCGAACGGGCCGGGGTGAGCAGCTCGTGAGCCATCCGGGGCCTACCGGGGCGGGCGCGCCCCGGCAGCTGCGCCCTACCGAGGTCAAACGGCTCAACCGGGAGTGGCGCCGGGCCAGCGACACGCGCCTGGCCGTGCTGCTCGACTCGGTGGCACAGCCGTTCAACGTGGGCTCGATCGTCCGCTCGGCCGCCGCGTTCGGCGCGGACCAGCTGTGGCTGTGCGGCAACACGGCCTCGCTCGGCCATCCGGGCGTGAGCAAGACCGCGCTCGGCACCCAGCGGCTGGTCGAGGCGACGGTGGAACCGAACCCGGTGGCCGCGGCCAAGGCCGCGGCGAGCGCGGGCCTGCGGGTGGTCGTGGTCGAGCTGGCCGACGGCGCGGTCCCGCTGCACGAGGCGCCGCTGGACGGCGACGTGTGCCTGGCCGTCGGCAACGAGGACCACGGCTGCACGGCGGCGCTGCTCGCGGTGGCCGACGCGGTCGCCTATATCCCCCAGCCGGGCCGGGTCGGGTCACTGAACGTCGCGGTGGCGGCGGCGATCGCGATGGCCGAGGCCCGGCGCCGGGACTGGACGTCCGCCTAGGCCGCCTAGGCCGGCCGCTGAGGCGGCACCCGGCGGACATCCGCAGTTCACCAGGTCAGCCCGTTGTCTGGGCATAATACGTTCGTGTACGTACCTTTCCTCGATCATCCCCGTCCCATCGCGTTCGCGCACCGTGGCGGTGCGGCCCACGCGCCGGAGAACTCCTGGGCCGCGTTCGAGCACGCGGTCAAGCTGGGTTTTGCGTACCTGGAGACGGACGCGCGGGCGACGTTCGACGGGAAGCTGATGGCGTTCCACGACCGCAACCTCGAGCGGGTGACGGAAGCGGAAGGCCCGATCAACATGAAGTCGTACCGTGAGGTCGCCGCCTTGCGGGTGGCTGGCTCAGAACCGATCCCGCTGATCGAGGACCTGCTCGGGGCGTGGCCCGACGTGCGGTTCAACATCGACGTCAAAGACGAGGCGGGGATACCGCTGCTGCCTGCCGTGCTGCGCCGTACCAGCGCATGGGACCGGGTGTGCCTGACCTCGTTCTCCGGCGCGCGGCTGCGGGCCGTCCGCAAGCTCCTCGACCACCCGGTCTGCATGGCCACCTCGCCGTCCGCGATCGCCGCCGTCCGGTACTCGATCGGCGTGGGCTCGCGGGGCTCGGCCGGGTCTGCGGGGTCTATGGGCCCTACGGGGCCAGGCCGGTCCCAGGAGCCGCCGACCCGGCTGCTGGCCCGGCGGCTCGCTCAGGCCGGGGCCTGCTGCGCCCAGGTGCCGGGCCGGGTGGCCACCCGGCCGTTCGTCCGCCGCGCCCATGCCCTCGGCCTTGACGTGCACGTGTGGACCATCAACGACCGCGCCGGGATGACCCGCTTCCTGGACCTGGGGGCGGACGGGATCATGACCGACGACATCGAGACGCTGCGGGAGGTCCTGATCGAGCGCGGCCAGTGGTACCCCAGGATGGGCGCCTGACCTCGGCCGGCGGCGGATGCCGGGACGGGTCACAGCCGATCTTTCTGGCGAAATACGGTTGGGTAACGTCGTCCTGGGGAATCTTGTCCGGGTATTCAGCGTTGCCTGAGATAACCGCTGACCGCCTGGGAGGCAGCAAGCATGGCCGAACGCGCACTTCGCGGGACCCGGCTCGGTGCGACGAGCTACGAAAACGACAGGAACACCGACCTGGCACCCCGTCAGGACGTTGCCTTTGATTGCCCGAACGGGCACCATTTTAGCGTGCCTTTCGCCGCCGAGGCGGAACTTCCCCCGACGTGGGAGTGCCGTATCTGCGGAGCGATCGCGGTCGCGGCGACCGGGGAATCTCCGTCACCGAAAAAGGTGAAGCCGCCGCGCAGCCACTGGGACATGCTGATGGAGCGCCGCACGGTCGAGGATCTCGAAGCCGTACTGGCTGAGCGCCTCGAAGTGATCAGGGAGCGCCGCAGCACCGAACAGGACACCAGCCGCTCGCACCGCCGGAGCGCCTAGCCCGCGGTTAGCTAGTCGTGCGCCGTCCCAGGCGGCGCTGCACGCCCCACTGCGCGACCCGCCAGAACGCTTCCAAGACGATGCTGTTGCTCATCTTCGATGCGCCGTGCTCCCGTTCGACGAACGTGATCGGCACCTCGACGATCCGCAGGCCCGCGTCGGCGACGCGCAGCGTGAGGTCGATCTGGAAGCAGTACCCGGTCGATTCCACCTGGTCCAGGCTGATCGTCCGCAGCGTGGCGGCACGGTAGGCGCGGAATCCCGCGGTCGCGTCGCGGACACCGAGGCCGAGCATCAGCCGGGTGTAGATGTTGGCCGCGCGGGACAGCGCCTCGCGGGTCTTCGGCCAGTTGACTACCTTGCCGCCGGGCACCCACCGGGATCCGATGGACAGGTCCGCGCCGTTCAGGGCGGCGACCAGGCCGGGCAGGTGCTCGGGCTGATGCGAGCCGTCCGCGTCCATCTCGACGATCACGTCGTAACCGCGCTCCAGCGCCCAGCCGAACCCCGCGATGTAGGCCTTTCCCAGGCCCGCCTTGTCGGTCCGGTGCATCACCTGCACGTGCGGGTCGGCCTCGGCCAGCTTGTCGGCCAGGTCACCGGTCCCGTCCGGGCTGTTGTCGTCCACGACCAGCAGGTCCGCCGTCGGCAGCGCCGCTCGTACCCGGCCCGCGATGGACTCCAGGTTCTGCCGCTCGTTGTACGTCGGCATCACGATGACGATCCGGTTCGCCGACGGCCCGGACGGGTTTGGCTCAGTCACGACCCCTGCCTATCGCTGCGTTAGTTGACGGGCGGTACTCAGTGCTCTCCGGCTGGCCCGGAGGTTAGTCACGACCCGTGGTTAAGTCACAGACAGTGCAGGCCATGATATCCCCGCTCCGGCTTGGGACCGCCGACCCCGCCTCCCGCAGAGCACGCCCCCCGTGAAAGCAACGAAACTGTCCTCAGATTCGTGCCTCATTCGCCGCGAGCCGCGGAAAGAAAAGGACCCGGGCAGCGCCTTCGGACCGGAGTCCGTCCCGTTGGCCACGAGCTTGGTCCCCGTTGTCTACTGGGTGCCCGGGCCCTTTCCAGGCCCAACCCCCCGTCCAGCCGGATAGCGCGGCAAGCCCTTCCTGCCCGTCCTAGTGCCACGCCTGGCGCGGGGGCGGCTGGCTGCGGGCGCCCCTGCCGTGACGTAGCCCGGACCTGATCAGCCTGCCGGTCTGGCTGGCGAGCCCGGTGCTGGACTGATCAGAAACTTACCCCTGATCCCGGTAATGTCAACCGTCAACCCCGCCGTTTGACTACTGAGTGGTAGCGTTGGACTACAATTTGTAACGATTAGAAAGCGGTGCCCTCGACTGACTCTAGTTGCCTCAGGGGTCTAGACCTTTCGCGCGCGGCGAGGAAAAATAAGCAGCGTCTGCTCTCTTGCGCGTGATGCTTTCGGGGTATGGATCACCCCACTTAACGTCTTCTGACGTCCGCCCGGCCACCCCCGACGTGGCCGGCCCTCGGCTCCCCCTGGAGGTGATTGAATGGATGGCAGCGCTGACCGGTTCCTCGACCTGATGCACCAGCTCGAGGACTTTACGCACTCGGTATCTCCTGAGCAGGCGCACACCCAGTTTGACGAGACGACCCTCCAGCTGTTCTGGATGCGGTGGCCGCAGCTGTCCGAGTGGGCGGGCTCGCTGTGGCGGCTACTGTCCGAAGAGCTCGCCGGGCCGTCGGCTCCGCACGACGAGTCCGAACTGTTCGAAATCGGCGAAAGTGGCTGACACAGCCCGCCGGCTACTCACCGTCGGCGATCTGGTGCACGCGCGGATGGTATCCACCAGCCCGGACAGCCCGGTGGCCGAGGCCGCCGCCGAGATGGTGCGCGAGAAAGTAGGGTCGGCCCTCGTCATGCAGGGCACATTCCTGGCCGGCATCCTCACCGAACGCGACGTGCTCAAGGCCGCGGCATCGGGATCGGACCTCACCACGGTGCCCGTGTCCGCCTGGATGACCAAGGACCCCCAGGCCGCGAGCCCGGACACCCCGGTGGAGGAGGCGGCCCAGATCATGCTCCTGAACGGTTTCCGGCACCTGCCGATCGTAGAGGGGCGGCGGGTCCACGGCGTGGTCAGCCTCCGTGACCTGTTCTCCGCCAGGATCAGCCGGCCACCCCAGCAGCGCAGCGCGGCGAGCTGACCGGCTCCGCCGACGACAGCGGTGGCGGCCCTCAGGCCCGGGCGACTAGCCAGTCCAGGGCCGCCACCCCGCAGGAGCCGAGGACCGAGACGTGCCCGTCATCCGGGCGCAGCCAGAGCTCCGCGTCCGGGCAGCGGGCGGCCAGCCAGGCGCCATGCGTGCTCGGCACCATCCGGTCCTGCCCGCCGTGGAAGACCAGGACCGGTACCGTTACCTGCCCGGGCTCGAAACCCCACGGGCGGACGTCGCTCAGCTCGTCGTCGATATAGCCGTCCGGGCCCCCCTCGATCGCCAGGCCCGCGATGCGGGCCATCCAGGCCCAGTCCCCCAGCAGCGCAGCCTGGTCGGCCGGGGTGAACTGCTCCATGTCGAACTCGTGGCTGGCCAGGTAGCGCTCGAGCGCCCCGCGTCCCTCTACCGCGGCGTGTATCTCCGCCGCTCCGGTGGCCGTGTCCCGGCCCGGCCGGGCCGTCGAGCTCATGTACCCGGGCCGGTCGTAGGAGATCCAGCGGATGCCCCGCTCGGCCGCCGCCGGGAACAGCGGCTCAGGCGGTGTGCCGGAGTTCGGCGAGCCATGGTGCCAGAAAACCGTGAGGCCGCCCGCTTCCCCGCTGTCGTAGCAGTGCAGGGCGCGACCGTCGGCCAGCGTCAGGTCTGTCTCCTTGATCACCCGACGAGCCTACGGACTCAGATCCGGATCTGGCAGCGTTCCCGGCGCTCGATGAGGGGGGCGAGCAGTTCGGCGCGCACCCGGGCATGCTCTGGGTGGCCGAACCACCGGCGGTAGGCGTCCTCGTCGTCGTAGTCGGTCACGATGGCCAGGTCCATGGCCCCGTCGACCAGGCCGATGTCCCGGCCCAGGCGCATGTTATGGCGGCCCTCGGACGGGATCGCCGCGAGCGCGGCGCGCAGCGCCTCGATCTGCTCGTCGGTGACGCCCGGCCGCAGGGTGAACAGCAGGATCGTCTGAATCATGGGTCTCCTCTCAGCAGCTTGTCGAGCCGGATCGGCAGGTCGCGGACCCGGATCCCGGTGGCGTGGTATACCGCGCTGGCGATGGCGGCGGCCGTGCCGACGATGCCCACCTCGCCGATCCCCTTGGCTCCGGCGGGCCCGAGGTCCGGCTCCTCCTCGTCGATCCACACCGCGTCGATGTCCTGCACGTCGGCGTGCGCCGCGATGTGATACCCGGCCAGGTCGTGGTTGGGGTAGTCGCCGAACTGCGGGTCCATCGAGCTCTCCTCGTGCAGCGCCATGGACAGGCCCATGGTCATCCCGCCGATCAGCTGCGACCTGGCCTGCGCGGGGCTGACGATGCGGCCGGCCGCGAACACGCCGAGCAGCCGCGGCACCCGCACCTCCCCGGTGTCGGCGTCCACCCGCACCTCGGCGAACTGGGCGCCGAAGGCGTACCTGGCCCGGCCGGCCAGCGGCCCCGATGCCAGCGCTCCGATGTCCGCTGTGGTGTCGGCGTGCGCGCTGAGGCCGCCCGGCGGTACGGCCCCGTCCCTGGCCCGCACCTGGTCGCGCAGGGCCCGGCACGCCTTGATCACCGCCCAG
>DAIOWL010000306.1:0-2279 GCA_036758545.1 Streptosporangiaceae bacterium
CGCCGCCGCCGGCCACCGCCTTGACCATGACCGCGCCGTGCTCGCGCAGCAGGGCGAGCACCTGCTCCGGCGAGGGGTCGGCGCCGGTGCCGGCCAGCACCGGTACGCCCAGCTCCCATGCCCGGGCTCGCGCCGCGGCCTTGTCGCCGAACAGCGCGAGCGCCTCCGCTCCCGGGCCGGCGAAGCGCAGCCCGGCGGCGGCACACCGGGCGGCGAGCTCGGGCCGCTCGGACAGGAAACCGTAGCCGGGGTGCAGCATGTCGCAGCCCGTCCCGGTGGCCGCGGCGATGATCGCGTCGACGTCGAGGTAAGCCGCCGCACCCGCGCCCGGCAGTTCGACCGCCGCGTCGGCCCGGCCGACGTGCCCGCAGGCGGCGTCGTCGGCGGGATAGACCGCCACCGTCTCGATGCCGAGCACGGACGCCGTGGCCATGATACGGACCGCCACCTCGCCCCGGTTGGCGACCAGCAGCCGCTTGATCATGCGGTCATCTCGTTGTCGGTCGAGACGACCAGCGCGTCGACGCCGGTATAGAAGTCCAGCGGCGGAGGAGCCTGGTCCCGGAGAATCCCGGCGGTTCCGCCGTAGGCGGCCAGCGTGCCGGCCAGGGGCTCCAGCAGTTCCCGCACCCACGGCCGCGGCTCGCCGGAGAAGTCAATGGTCACGGTCTGGTCGATGACGAACGGGTCGACGCCGGACATGGCGCGGAAATGCCACCCCATCGGGATCCACTCCTCGCACTCCTCCTTGGTCGCGTGACCGTTGCCGCACCAGACCAGCAGCGGCTCACCCGGGGCCGCGTCCACCAGTCGGCCGAGGTTGGCGGCCTGCTCGCGCTCGCGCCAGTTGGTGAACTCTATGCTGCGCAGGTGCTCCTGATCGGTATCCGGCGTGATGTCGATGACCGCCTCGTAGGCCCACAGGGTCCAGCCCAGGTCCAGCGCGGCGCCGATCAGCCGCTGCATGTCCGGCTGCGTCAGGTAGCCCTCCCTGTCCGGCGGTATCGCCAGGATGGGCCCCTGCGGTTCCCCGCGCCGGTGCGGCAGCGCCTCCATGGCCAGCCGCCGCACCCCGGCCTCGTGCGCCGCCCTTACCATGCGGACCCCGACCTCCCGGGTCCGGACGCAGCGGGCCAGGCCGTTGTGCGCCTCGTTGGCCATCACCACCGGCGCGTGCGCGAACGCCCACCGGACCAGGTCCTCCACCGGGCACCAGCCCTCCACCGCCACCTCCCGCCGCCATCAGCAGACACCACCATCCAAGCTGGCACCTCGCCCCATTGTCACCATCCGGCCAGACCGGAATCACGCCCGGAAGGCTGGCTCCCGCCCGGCCGAGGGCTGCGTCTGCCTCGCCCGGCAGCCGTGTGCGCCGTCCAGGCGCAGCCCCTGGTGGTCAGTCGCGCCGGAACAGCACCGGTGCTAGTGCGTCCGAGCCGATAGGCGTCATCTTCAACATGATGACGCCGAGCTGAAACGCGTCCTCGATTGACTTGCCGGCCGCGAGAGCCTGGTAGAAACCGGCGCTGAACCGTATGGAGGACCTGTCTCGCACCGGATGCCGCATCCCGATCGCGTAGGGAACCACCGCTGACAGTTCCCGGGCCAGCAGCTCCGTGTCACAGGCATTGACCAGGACGCAGTGCACGCTCCGCCCGAAGGTATGGATCAGGTGGACCAGGCCGTCCACCGGGATGACGTGGGCCAGGCCATAGTCGTTCTCCGCCGCGATGCTCCCGTCCGGGCCCCCGCCGTGCCCTGCGAAATGGACCAGCCTCGGTTCGTCATCAAGCAGGGCCTGGCTGATGTCGGCCGGGCCTACGGCCAGGTGGATGCTGACCTCGATGTTGTCCCGATCCTTGCCGGACCGGATGGTTTTCTGGATCTCGCGTATCTCCTGGTCGATCCGGAGCGCCTCGGTGTCAGAGGGATTGGCGGCGAGGATGAGAACCTTGACCGGGAGCCGGAGTGACTCTGACGGAACCCGGGGTCCCGTCACGTGATCACGGACCACCCGGATGCTCTGAGTCGACTCGACCTGGTACCGGCGGGATCGGTATTCATACGCGAGATCCAGGTGAACAGGAACCTTCGCGCCCGCTTGCCCGGCCAGGACGTGGAACGGGATGTCCGCCGAGCGCCCGGGGGGCAACTGCTCCAGTGTGCCCTGCGCGGTGCGGTGATCGGTGGTGACCTGGCCGGAAAGGGTGACCGTCAGGGCGGAGACGCCGACCGCCCCGGTGTTGGTGATTCGGCCGCGGACGATGGCCCATTCGTCA
>DAIOWL010000306.1:2289-7681 GCA_036758545.1 Streptosporangiaceae bacterium
CCGTGTCAGCCAGCTCGACCCTGACCTCTGGCTTGGGCAGCGGATCATGCGCCGGGTCCACGGTGATCTCGGCGGCGAAGCCAGTCTCCCGGTGGGGCGAGCCCAGGTGGTCACGGTAGGAAAAGTTGGTGCTGGTCAGCCGGTACTGGCCGACCTTTTCCGCGCGTACGCGCAGTTGCGAGGTCACCGACTTCCCCGGGAGTACGCTATCAACCTCGATCTTCGACGGCCCGCGTAGTCTGACGAGCCCGACCGGCAGCCTGACCGTGAATATCACTCTCGTACACGTACCAGCTCCGGCGTTGGTCAGGCTGATGTCAAGTTCGACGGGATCGCCGGCGGGGATGCGGCAGGGGGACACGTCGACCTGGATCATCGGCTTTTCCGGCTCAGATGAAGGTCTAGCGGATGATGCCGCCGCATACACGGTCGGCAATGCACGGCCTCCCGGCCGATCGGGCCGGGTTCGTCGGCGAAAACGAAGTCAGCGATCCACACCTGATCTTCGCGGCACAAGGGCTTTCCGCAGTGATGACAGGCCGCGTCGATCCGGGTGCGCTTGTCTTCCCGCGCGTTGCACTCCCCGCATTCCCAGGGCATCACGCCTCCCAGCCGCCGAACTCCTGCTCGGCCCGCGCCTTCATCTCCTCGTACTGCTCAAGGGATATCCGCCCGTCAACCAGTGCCTCGTCCAGCTTGCCAAGGCGCTCGAGGAACCGGCGACGAGACGGATCGGCGGCGGCCCCTGACGAACCATTAGGCCCGGGCCCGGACGAACCGTTGTGCGTCGGCCGCGACGAACCGTTGTGCGCCGTCCCGGATTGAGCATCCGGAGCATCCATCCCCGGCCTTCTCGACGCCAGGGCAAGCATCGTCTCCCTTGTCAGGTCATGGAGGGCGTCCCATTCCTCTTTGATGCGGGCCTTCATCTCGTTGTTGGTGTAGGCGCCCTGGACCACGATCGTGATCTTGGTCGTGCCCGCCACCGGGCGGATGTCGCCGCGATGGATCTCCTCTCCGGTCAGCACCATGTGGAACTCAATGGGGTAAACGCCGTCGTAGCGCCGGCCTGCGATGTCCCAGTACCGCTGCACATGGTCGGCCCGGCCGCCGCTGCGGGGCGGGTGCTCGATCACCCGCTTGACGTAATAGTCCTCGCTCAGCGCGTTGGTCAGCCCGATCACCATGTCGTCGTTGGGGATCACACCGAATTGGTCTGCATTGTTCTCGTCTTCTCTCGCCTGGTGTTCCGGGACGATCAGGACGTCCTGGTAGCGGATACTGCGCAGGCTGAGCATGAAGTCGGCCTCGATGGACGTCCTGATGGCCGCGCCGCGCCAGTCGTCCCGCCGGCTACCGAGCGAGCTGTACAAGCGGACCTTGTCCAGGCCGGACAGCGCGCCCTTCATGGTTGCCTCCAGGCGGCCGCTGACCCGGTCCTCGGAGCGGACCTTGCCCTCGAACCGGATCATCAGCTTCAGCTGCCGGGCCTGGCGCTGCTGCTCAGTAGGCAGCAACTGCCGCCACTCCACCCGGCGCAGCGCCTCCGGGCCGCCGCAGTCCTCCGCCGCGCCGGACTGGATGGCCCGGTGGCTAGCTTTTTCTACCTTTCCCCAGCTCACCGGGTATCGGAGCTGGATCAGCTCGATCACGTCCAGGCTGAGCCGCTTGTCGCGCGGACCGAGATCGACCCACTGGATGTCCAGCTCCAGAGCCCGCCGGTCCGACTCGGGAACGAGCGAGGGCGTGACCCAGACCGGCCCTTCCTTGATCACCGGTTCGCGGGCCAGTCGGTACGTCAGTGCCAGGGGAAAAGGACTGGACGCATGCGGATCCTCGGCGCGGAACACCGGATACGCCCCGGTGGTGCCCTCGAGCCGACGGACGGGACCCGGAAGGTCCGGCTGCGGCGCGATGTCGACCGGGCCGTGCAGCGCCAGGCAGCCAGCGCAGAACCGGGCATCCCGGCCGGACGCGCGCTTGCGTGCGTAGCGGTCGAGCCGGTCGCGGTCGGGACGACCGAAGACCAGGTCCACCGAGATGTCGCCCTCGACGGGGCGCAGGCTCGTCGTGTAGCGGCCCTGAGGCGCCAAGGTGATGTCGACTCCGAGCCGCTCCGTCAGGCGAACGTCGCTGATCTTCGGCTGCAGGGCCAGCGGCAGCCCGGCTCGCCGCCGGGCGGTACGGCGGCGCGCGGTCAGATAGGCCCAGCCTGCGAGCAGGACGCCGGCCGCGACCAGCGCCAACCCGGCCACCGGGTTCAGCAGGACCGTGATCAGGCCGACCGTCATCACCCCGAGACCGCCCGCGCCCAGCGCAAGCTGATAGCCGGCGACGGCGTGGCCGCACTCCTGGCAGTGATGCGCGGCGTCGGTCCCCAGGCCCCGGCCGGCGCCCTCCCGGCCGAGCAGCCTCGCGACCCAGTGCGGCATCGGTACGACGTGCTCCGTGCATCCCGGGCGCCAGCAATGATGGCACAGCGAACGGATGTCCGGCGACCCGCACTTGTAGCACCTGACCTGCGGTACCCGGGGCTTGATCTCGGTCCTCATCAGATCGCTCCCGTCAGCGCCGGGCCGGCAACCGGTCGAACCGTTCCCGCAGCGCTTCCCGCAGCGCGTTCATCTCCTGGACGACGGGGCGGCTGTTCCGGGCCAGCCGGCCGTAGGCGTAGATCCGCAGTTCGCCGCTGTCCAGCTCGGTGCGGTACGTCATGCCGCCAGGAACGGTCCGCTGACGCCGCGACTTGTGCTGCTTGCCTTCCACGTAGAGCACGAGCTGCAGCTTGTCCGGTCCTTCAGGGCGTTCGGCGAAGAGCCATCGTTTCTCCGGGCCCTGGTCAGGCCACCGGTCTTCGACCTTGAAGCCGAGGTTCTTGAGCGCCATCATGATGTCGTCAATGCGGGTCTCGGCCGGGATTACCTCGTCGAAGTGCAGCTGCTGGTGCGGCGACAAGGGACGCCGGGCAAAGGCGTCGCCCAGTGTGAGCTCGAACTTGGTGTTCACCATGCTCTGCCGCGCCACTCGCGGATGCCCGCGCAGTGTCCCGGTCGCGTCGTACAAGCGCGCGTCCAACCCCGACAGCAATCGGTTGACGGCGACCTTCACCTGGCCGTCAAGGCTGGTTTCCTGGTACAGCTCGCCTGGCTGGGGAATCACAAGGGTCATCACGGGACTGACGAACGTGCGCAGCTCGCCTGCGCCCGGATCATCCTCGGGCGCCATCGTGATGCCCGACCACTCCAGCCCTTCCCGCCTGGGGTTGTAGTGAAGCGGGTGGTGCTTCCCGTGCACTATCAGTCTTAGCGAACGCAATGACGTGTGCGTGGGCCAGCTGATGAAGACCTGGCGCACCCTCGCCCGCGCCCCTTCGGCCTGCTCGCGCGGGATAGCCAGGCGCACGGTCATCTGCAGCTGTAGCTCGGGCAGGAAGCCGACCTGTCGCATGATCTGCAGCCGCTTGCCGGCGAAATCGGCGGCCAGGTTCGCGGGCGAGAATCCCGCGTCGTCCGGATCACGAAGCCACACGTCAACGTCAACCGGATCGACCTTGAAGTGCTGAGTATCGGGCACGTAGTCGTGGGAAACGACGCAGGCCCTGCGGTCGGCGATCAGCGGGTCGGGCTCGTCGGGACCGGCCAGCCCCGCGATTGGGGCCTTGATCGGCACCGAACCGTGCGTCGGTCCTTCGTCCAGCAGGCCGTCCAGGTTGGCGTGCTCGAAACCGGTAAGCACCAGGTGGCCGATCAGGGCCTCGGTACCGGGACGCCGGGCATGGTCGATGTCGTGGCGGGCCTGCCGGCTGAAGTACCGGTCTCCGTCATAAGGCAGGATCAGCTCGATGTGACCTTTCGGCGCCTTCGCCCGGTTTCTGGTGGCGTTCTCCGAGATCTCCTGCTTGTAGAAGTACTGCTCCCTGATGCGCGCCTGCTTCACCCTGGCACGTACCTGCACGGGCTCCCCGGGATCGGCCTTGCGCAACGGGCCGGAGACACGCATGACCCCGAACCCCAGCAGACGCCGAACACCAGCCCACAGGTCGCCGGGCGTCCAGCGCCGCCCGCGGGGAACCTCCGATCTGGATCCGCCCGGGTCAGGCTGCCCGGCCGACCTCCACAAGGTCCGGCGCCGGTCAGTGCGCCCGGCACCACCAGCCCCACCAGCTGCCTCTGCCGACTCCGCCATCGCCTTTCCCTCGCAGAACTCCCGGGGGCCAAACGAATACTTTCATACTCGTCAATCGGACAGCCATGTCTATATCCTCCGATCAATACCCAACTGACCGCAAACTTATGACTGCGAAACCGTTCGTGACGAACTCGCGGCCGCGAACCATTCGGCTAAGCCCTCGCGGTGCGGAATCGTATGCTCGAGGAAGCGGGCGCCGAGGCTGTAGAGGTATTGGAGGACGATGTGGCCCAAATCTCCGTTGCCCTAGAGATGCCCATAGAACTGGGCCGTTCCGTGATCTCGTCGCCGACGGTCCGGTCCTCCCTGGACAGCAGCCCGTATGCCCGACTTACATCGCAGGCGGCCTCGCGGGACGCCGAGGGTGCTCACCGGAACTTCGGCGCCGGGTCGCTGCTGGTGCTGGGCACGCCGTCCGCCGTGGCTGCGATCACGGGACTATTCGCCGTCATCCGGACTGCGATCAAAGAGGCTCATATGACGATCCGCGATCGCCAGAGCCAGCAGCACGACCTGCAAAAGCTCGTTCTCGTCCTAGGAGCCAGGCGTGAGGAGATCGACCTGGCTCAGGATCTCGAGGAGATCGAGGCGCGCTTGGATGAACTCGAGCATCAGGCGACCGAGCAACTGTTGCCTTGAACCCGGTCAGCTGAGCTAGAAAGGTAGGGGGCAGGCCAGGCGGGCTGGATTTCCCTGTGGTCCGATACGCGGTGTGCCTCACAGGTTCCGCAGAGCCCCGCTGGCACCAATCCCAGGTGTGCGACCAGGCCGGAGATTTAACGCGGAGCATCCGAGCTAATTGGCGAAAAGAACTCCCTATAGGGTGAAGTGCAGTCCATGATCTTGGTTCGGTCGTAGGTGACCTCCAGAGCTGCATCGTTGCTTCGATGGTGAGTCGGCGGGCAGGACGGATCGGGTACATTTGGCACCCTGCCGTATAACGGCACAATGTCGCATCATGCCGGTCAGATCCGGCCGAAGGCTGCGGCGACTGTAACCGCGACAAGGACGCCGACCTGTGAGCCGCGTTCGGCCCGGAGCCGCCCGGGCTCAGTCCCAGAGTCAGTCCCAGAGAATCGCGCCGCAGGCGGCGCACGTCCCGCTTTGGTAATCCCGGGCATCGGCGGGGTGCGGGCAGTTGGCCTGGACCGGCGGCTCCGGCTCGTCGGCCACCGGCTCCGGCTCGTCGGCCACCGGCTCCGGC
>DAIOWL010000307.1:0-7668 GCA_036758545.1 Streptosporangiaceae bacterium
TGCTGCTGTGGGAGATCGTCGCGGGCGGTCACGTCGACGGCCTGGCCGCGGCGTTCGGGCTGCCCGGCATCGTGGCGCTGCGGGTGCGCACCCCGGCCGGGGACAGCACGACCTCCAGATCAGCAGGTCGGCCCGGGACCGGCAGCGCGGCTCTGGCCGGCCTGCTGATCGGGGTGGCGACCGGCCTCAAGGTCGAGTACGCGCTGCTCGGCCTGGCCGTGGCCTGGGCCTGCCGCCGGTCGGTCAGGGCCCTGGCCGGCGCCGCAGCAGGCTTCGCCGTGGTGATCGGCCCGGCCTACCTGGCGGCCGGGACGGCCGCGGTCAAGGTGCTCGTCGACCGCAGCGCCGGGATCACCTGGGACACCATGTACCAGCTCTTCTGGCGGCCGGTGCTCGGGTACACCCGGTTCGGCGTGTCGAGCGTCCCCCCGCACCTCGACCTGATCGCCTACCTGCTGTTCGCCGGGGTCGCGCTGCTGGCGCTGCTGCGCTTCCCCGACCGGGTCCCGGGCCTGCCGGCCGTCGCCCCGGCCCTGGCGCTGAGCCTGGCCTGGCTGTTCGTCACGCCGTTCCAGCGGCCCTGGTACGACGTGATGGCCATCGGCCTGCTCGCCCTGTACCCGGCGTCGTGGCTGGACTGGGTGGTACTGATCCGGCTGCTCGCGGGCGCGGCCGTCTACGCCCAAGCGGTGCAGAGCCCGGCCCAGCCGCACTGGCTCTATGATCTCGGCCAGTTCAACGGCACCTGGCTGACGCCGGGCATCCGCCTGCTCGCGGCGGTCGCGCTCGTCTGGTTCTGCGTCTCCGGCCGCTGGGGCTGGCGATCGCCCTCGGCCTCGGCGTCCGGACGGCTGCCCGAACTGCTGCCCGCAAGCTGACCGAAAGTTATCCACAGGCTTCTCCTGTGGATAACTCTCCGGGTAACGGCCCAGTACACACTGTGTCACTGGCAACCCGATGCACACTTCTGTGGATTGCCCTGTGGACAACACAGGGCGTCTGGCTAGCCCATTCCCATAACCTGAGCTACCGCCGTTCCGGAGGATCGCCGAGCGGGTCGGCGGTCAGGTACAGCCGCGGCCAGTTGCAGTCCACGAACTGATCGAGGTAACCGGTCAGGCGCTCCTCGAAGTCGTCGTCCTCGGCCCGGGCGCCGACCGCCCGCTCGATGGCGGAGTTGCCATCCACGCCGAACGCCACCGCCCGCACCTCCCAGGCGTCCCGCTGCGCGCCGTCGTACCAGCGCTGCACCGTTCCCACCTGGCGCGCGCAGGTGTCGCCGGTGATCGCCTGCCCGTAGGTCCGCTCCCATTCCTGGCTGCGCGGGTGCGGGCCCGCGCCGGGGTTCTTCCGGTCGGCCGACTTGAGCGCGTCGAGGACGAGCGTCCACATATAGGCCGGAGCGAGCCACTTGGGTTCCTCCCGCTGGCACAGCCAGCTGCCCCGCGCTATCCGGGCCCTGATCGCGGTGCTGACGTGGGAGGCGAGGCCGACCGGGCTGACCCGGGCGGCGATCACCGGGACCCGGACCGCCAGGGCCGCGTCCACGCCGTGGGAGAGGGCGCAGTCCCGCAGCCGGGACGGCATCATCTGCAGCAGCGAGAGCAGCGCGGTACGCGGCACCGGCATGGGCCAGCCGGTCAGGTGCGCGAGGACCGACAGCTCGGTCCACAGCCTGACCGGCGGGTACTCATCGAGTGCGCGCTGGGCGACCCGCATGTCCCGCAGCGTGCAGGGCCGGCTGGCGCAGTCGGCGCCGCAGGTGAGGCTGCGCGGCCGGACCACCCCGGCCGGGGTGGCGGTGGCCGCCTCGCCGGCGAGCTCCCCAGCCGCCTCGCGGGCGGTGCCGTCGGGCATCCGGGTCAGCAGCGGGAAGTCCATGCCGTCGGCGAACACCGCGGCCTCGCCCGGGTTGAGCGTGACCAGGAACCGGTTCTGCGCCTGGGTCATGTTCATCGTCGCGCCCACGGCCTCGCGGTCGTCGGCCGCGGGCAGCCGGTGGGTGATCTTCACCGCGGTGTTCTTGATGACGTCGGGGACGAGGCGATCGGGGATCTGCTCGGCGATGACCAGGCCCTCGCCGTAGGCGCGGATCTCGGCCAGCAGCCCGGCGAACATCTCCACCGCGTGCGCCGCCGCCCCGGCGGGAGCGCCGGTTTCCTGACGGCGGAGCAGCCGGTGCGCCTCCTCGACGACGGTCAGATGGCGCAGGCCGACGGACCCAGCCGACCCGGCCGGCCTGGCCCGGTTGGCCATCCGCAGGTGCTCGGCCAGCCGGATCAGCACCGTCCCCATCAGGAACGCCTTGTCGCTGTCGTCACCGACGTCCTCGATCTCCAGCACGGCGTTGCCATCGAGCAGGGCGCCGAAGTCGAGCTGGTGTCCGCCCTCGAGGAACCGGCCGGTGGTCCCGAGGCGCAGGCTGGACAGCCTGACCTTGATGAAGCCGAGCACGTCGTCGGTGATCCGCTGGCTGTAGCCGATCTCCCGGACGACGCTGATCGCGGCCCGCTGCAGGTCGGTCAGGTTCGGGTAGCCAGGGTTGGCGTCCTCCCCCACCGTCTCGCCCAGGGCCAGGTCCCAGCCCGCGTCCTCGTACACCCTGGTCAGCGCCGCGCTCAGCACCTGGGGGAAGGGCTCGTCCGAACGGAAGGACGCGATGAACAGCGCCTTGACCAGGTCCGCATGGGTCTGCAGCGGGAACCGGCGGCCCGCGCTGTCCGCCGCGGGCTCGAGCGGGTTGAGGCCGGCCGCGATCGCGTCCGACTCTCCCGGGCGGATCCGAACGACCGTGGCCATCGCTGCCGCGGCCACCCCGGGGCCTCCGGTGCCGGCCAGCCGCGCCGCCATCAGCCGGTACTCGGCCTTGGCCGGCTCCACCACCAGCCACGGGATCCCGGCCGCGGTGGCGGCCTCGAGCAGCGCGCGCACGGTCTGCGATTTCCCCGATCCGGTCGCGCCGCTGACGAACACGTGCCGGTTCAGCGAGTCCAGCGGCAGCGTCAGCGGTCCGGCCGGGCGGCGGTTCCGGTCCAGGATCTCGCCGACGGTGATCGCCGCGCGGCCGGCCACGGTCTCCTGGGTCACGTCGAAATCGGGCCGCAGCGGCAGCCGGATTCCCGGCATCTCGCGCTCGGGCGGCCGGCACAGCGCGGCGACCAGCTCGCTGCTCGCGCAGAACGGGTAGGCCGCCACCGCGTCGCCGCCGGCCAGCGGCTCCGCCGGGTCAGTATCTTCCAGCGCCTCCCGCAGGCCGCGCGCCGCGCTCTGCTGGTTCCGGGGGGGACGACCCCCCCGATCCCCCCCGAAGCCCTGGAAGGGCGTGATCGCGTAGGGCAGGCCGGACAGGTCGGCGGAGGCGCACACCAGGCCGGCCACCCGGGCGGCGGCCTCGGCATCGGCGCCGCCCGCGAGCAGCCAGATCCGCCACATGCCCGACGAGACGCCCTTGCGCATCTCGCCGTGCCGCAGGCTCAGCCGGCGCGCCGCCGTGGCGCGCCCGGGAAACCGGTCCGAGTCGCCGGTGGCGTACTGCTCCCGCTGCGCCAGTTCCTCGGCCAGCTTACCGATCTCGGTCGCGCTCAGCGGTTCGGCGATGAGCAGCCAGCCGAACGGGCCCGGCCACGCGGCCAGCAGGCACTCCTCCAGCGAGGGGGCGGGGCGCCCGTCGGGGCGGCGCTCGTCCCCGGGGAGCAGCCCGTCGCTTATCCCGCCGATGGCCCGCCACGCGGGCAGCCGTGCCATCAGCCCGGTCAGCGAGCCGCGCCCCAGCGGCCTGGCTCGCGCTCCGCCGGGCAAGGCCAGGAACACCTCCCGGCCCTCGTCGCTGCCGACCAGGCCCGGGCCCGCGGCAAGGAGCTGGACCGGGCCGTCCGTGTCGTGCCTAACCCAGCCGATGGCCAGCGCTCCGGAGCCGCTGCCCCTAGTCTCCGCCCCCGCGTGGTACGCCGCGACCAGGGCGGCGAGCCGCTGGATCCGGCCCGGATCGTCAGATTCGGCCGACGCTGCGGCCGGGCCGGGTTCGGGCCGTCGCGGGATCTCGGTGATCCGGTAGGCATCGAGTCCGCCGAGCGCGTCCCGCGCTAACATCGCGTCGCTCCGCCCGTGTCCGCCGCGAGCACCACCCAACGCTGCCTAAGAATGCATCTACCGGATACAAATACCTTAGGCAGGCCAGACCTGGCTTGGGAAGGTGGCCTGCCGCCGGGCAGCACGCCGGGCCTCCGGTCGCGGCTCAGGACCGCCGGTCGCTGCCCGCCTGGTCCCTGGCGGTCCACGGCGACCGGGCCTGATCGTACAGCGGGTACGGCTCGTACCCGGGCGGATAGCCGTACCGCCAGTCGGGACGGCTGCTCTCCTCGTTGCCGTGCGGGTCCCCGGCGTCCTGGCGCTCGGGCCGGGACGGGTGGGGATACGTCCGCCAGTCCCACGGGTCGTACCGGAGACGTCCGGCCCTGGCCCGGCGGGATCGCGCCTTGAGCTGCAGAAACACGTATGCGCCGACGGCGAGCACCGCCACCGCGACCAGCGCGATGCGGCCAGCGGCCGAACCGTTTCCGTTGGTGTAACTCGCCGCCAGCCATGTCGATATCATCTGGCTCCTCGCCCTTCCCCGCACGGGATCGGTACGAACCTTTGCCGACCACGCGGAAAGGCACTGACGTGGCCGGTGCCGCGGTCGCCGTCAGTGATGAAGGCGGTAGTCCCGGCGGCCGCGTGCACTGGCCACTAACCCGGATACGAGGAGCCGGCCGGACCCGTTCGGCCCCGACGGAGAGCGTAAGTTTCTCGTCACAAATCGTGCGGTCCCAGGATCCTGGTCAGGTAGGCGTTGCCGAACCTGCCGTCCGGATCGACCTCGGCGCGGACGCGGCGGAACTCGTCGAAGCGGGGATAGAGCGAGCGGAGCCGTCCGGAGTCGAGCGAATGCAGCTTGCCCCAGTGCGGCCGGCCGTCCACTGCGGCCACGATGGACTCGAACCGGTCGAAGTATTCCTGGTAGGGCAGCCCGGTGTACTGGTGGATGGCGACGTAGGCGGACTCCCGGCCGTAGCCGGTGGAGAGCCAGATGTCGTCGGCCGCCGCCACCCGCACCTCGACCGGGAACATGACCGGATCGTGCAGCCGCGGCACAGCGCGGCGCAGTTCGGCGATCACCTGGCCCAGTGATTCACGTGGAACGGCGTACTCGGACTCGGCGAAGCGGACCCGCCGCGGGGTCACGAACACCCGGTGTGAGGTGTCGGCGTAGGTCCGGGTGGACAGCGCGGCCGAGGAGAACCGGTTCAGGGCGGGGATGAGCCGCGGGCGGGCCCGGCCGAGACGGCACAGCGCGCCGAAACCGGCGTTCTCCATCACCTCGAACTCCCAGAACCGCCGCCAGGCCGGCAGCGCCGGCGGAACCGGCGTACCGAGCGCCGCGTCGTGGCCGGTCAGCCGGTTGTTCCGCTTGACCAGGGCCTGGCGGCCGTAGGGGAACCAGTAGAACTCGAAGTGGTCGTTGGCCGCGGCCAGCTCGTCGAATTGCTCGAGAACCTCGTCCACCGGCTGCGGGCGCTCGTCGGCCAGCAGCGTGAACGACGGCACGCAGCGCAGCGTCACCGCGCTGATCACGCCGAGCGCGCCCAGGCCGACCCGCGCGGCCGCGAACAGCTCGGGCCGGCATGAGGCCGAACACGTCACCACCGACCCGTCCGCCAGGACCAGCTCCAATGCCTCGACCTGGGTCGCGAGACCTCCGAGCCGGGCCCCGGTGCCGTGCGTGCCGGTACACAGCGCGCCGGCCAGCGTCTGCGCGTCGATGTCGCCGAGGTTGGCCATGGCCAGCCCGAGGCCGCTTAGCTCGGCGTTGAGGGCGCGCAGCGTCGTCCCTGACCGCGCGGTGACCAGGCCGCTCGCGGTGTCCGCGGCGGTGATCCCGGCCCAGCCGGACATGTCCAGCGCCACGCCGGAGGTCGCCGCGGCCGCCGTGAACGAGTGCCCGCTGCCGAGTGCCCGCACCGTCAGCCCGGCGGCGGCCGCGTCCTTGACCGCGGCGCAGATCTCGGCCTCGCTGCGCGGCCGGCTCCACCGCGCCGGGGTCGCCGTCGCGGTCCCGGCCCAGTTGCGCCATACGCGCCGGTCAGGAGAAGGCTGGGTCCTCATTACTGGAGAGTATTCATATTTCACCAGCGCTGGTCTACTGTGCGAGCATGTCCGTCGATCAGGGCCGCCGGCTCGCCGGGCGTTCGGCACGGCCTTCCCCTGACGCCGCCCGCGAACGCTACGACCGGGCCACCGCCGACCTCGACCCGCCGCTGGCCCTGGTCGACCTGGGCGCGTTCGACCGGAACGCCGCCGACATGACGCGCCGGGCGGCGCTGGCCGGGAACGGGGGCCACCCGGTCCGGGTGGCGACCAAGTCGCTGCGCTGCCGCTTCCTGATCGAGCGCGCGCTGGCCACCCCCGGCTACCGCGGAGTGATGTGCTACTCGCTGGCCGAAGCCCTCTGGCTGCACGCTACCGGGACCAGCGACGACCTGCTGGTCGCCTACCCCACCGTGGACCGCGGGGCGCTGCGGGCGCTGGCCGCGGACGGCCAGGCCAGGCAGCAGGTCACGATCATGACCGACTCGCAGGCGCACCTGGACGTGGTGGACCGCGCGCTGGGCGACGGCCACCCGGAGATCCGGGTCTGCCTGGACCTGGACGTCTCCTGGCGCCCGCTGGCCCGGCAGCCGGCCGTGCACATCGGCACCCGGCGGTCCCCGCTGCACACCCCGGAGCAGGCGGCGGACTTCGCCCGGGCGATCACCCGGCGGCCCGGCTTCCGCCTGGTCGGCGTGATGGGGTACGAGGGCCAGATCGCGGGCCTGGGCGACGCGCCGCCCGGGCATCCGGTCAGGGCCCGGATGATCAGGCTGATCCAGGGCCGCTCGATGCCCGAGCTTGTCCGGCGCCGGACCGAGGCGATCCGCCAGATCCAGGCCGTGACCAGCCTGGAGTTCGTGAACGGGGGCGGCACCGGCAGCCTGGAGTCAACCGCCAGGGACACCTCGGTGACCGAGCTCACCGCGGGCTCCGGCCTGGTCGGCCCGACCCTGTTCGACGCGTACCGCCGGTTCAGCCCCGAGCCCGCCCTGCTCTTTGCCCTGCCGGTGGTGCGCCGGCCGGGTCCCGGCCTGGCCACGCTGTTCTCCGGCGGCTACGTCGCCTCCGGCACCGGTACCCCGGACCGGCTGCCCCGCCCGTACCTGCCGGCCGGCCTCGGCCTCACCGGGGCCGAGGGCGCGGGCGAGGTGCAGACCCCGGTCCGCGGCCCGGCCGCGGACCGGCTGCAGGCCGGTAACCGGGTGTGGCTGCGCCACGCCAAGGCCGGCGAGCTGGCCGAGCGCTTCCGCGATTACCACGTGCTGCACGAGGACGGGCAACTCGGCACCGTGCCCACGTACCGGGGCGAGGGCCAGTGTTTCGGCTAGGCTCCGCCGTTCCCGGAAACCGGACTCAGGTCACGCCGGCACCATCAGCCTCACGTCCCGGGTGCGCCGGGCTAGCTAGCGATCTGATCGCAGATGGCCTGCATGCCCCGGGCGAGTTCGGCGGCTGAGGGGGCTCGCCCCGGATCGATCAGCCATTGCACCAGGACGCCGCTGACCAGCGCCTGGTGCAGTGAGCCGATCGCCCGCGTCT
>DAIOWL010000308.1:0-3344 GCA_036758545.1 Streptosporangiaceae bacterium
GCGTCCGCGGCCTGCGCCGTCCGCACCACCTCCGCGGCCGGCCGGTCCTGCCACAGCCCCAGCGACACCGACAGCCTCACGGCCTCGTTCTATCACTCCGTAGTTGTATTGTCACGGCATGAGCGACCCCGCGCTGCAGGCCCTGCTCGACAAGCAGGAGATCGCCGAGCTCCTCACCCGCTACCTGCGCTCGGTCGACCGGGGCGACGTCGACACCCTGCGCGCCTGCTACCTGCCGGGCGCGACCGAGGACCACGGCGGCCTGTTCGCCGGCCCGGCCCAGGACTACGTGGACAGCATCGCCCGCCCGCTCACCCATCCCCGCTCCCGGACCAGCCATAACCTGACCAACCTGCTGATCGACCTGGACGGCGACGTGGCCACCGCCGAGTCGTACTGCGTGACGTTCGCCCGGATCAAGGCGGACGGGCAGTACTACCACAGCTTCACCGGGGCCAGGATGATCGACCGGCTGGAGCGCCGGGACGGCGGCTGGGGCATCGCGCACCGCCAGCTCGTGTGGGACTGGAACCACGACGCCCCCGAAGAAGAGCACTGGATGCGTGGCCTGCTCGCCGCCGACCCGTCGGTCCTGCGGCTCAGCGCCAAGTTCCCCGCCGACCCCGTCTACGCCCCCCGCTGACCCGGGCCCCGCGCCCAGCCCGTTCGGAATCATGATCGCGTGACGCCGCACCCTTGTCACGGGAGGACGCGATGAAACCCCGGATCCAGTGCGTTCAAAACGCACTGGATTCCCGATTTCATAGCGTCCCGCGCGCGGGGGCCCTCCGGTGAGCCGCACCAGTAATCACACCAGCCTCGCGGCGTAGGCGCCTAGGCAGCTCCTGCATGATCGTGGACAGAAATCCGCGGAAAATGGGGGGTAATTGTCCACGGTCCTGGCTGCCGCCCAATGGGCCGCATCAGCAGCCACGCCAGCCACGCAGGAATGGGGGCCGCGGCGCCGCACGGATCATCGGGCGCCGGAACCGCTCAGGCTTAGGCCGGGCAGGCCTGATAAGCCGCTTGGTAGTCGTTCAGCGGCGCCCCGAGGGTGTAAGTCCCGGCGCTGCCGTCGAAGTACATCGTCACGTGCCAGTTCGTGCAGGACTCGCCCTCCGGCCCGTCCTGCGGCTGCTGCAGGCTGGTGAAGGTCACGTCGGCGGCCGGGTTCCCGTCAGGCCCGGTGGTGATCCCGGTGATGAGCACATCAGAATCCTGGGTGGACTCGAACCCGGCCTGGAACTGCGACGCGGTCATCGCGACGCCCGGGCTCTGCGTGGCCTGGTACGCGGCGTAGTCGTGGCTGTTTATCGCCTGGAAGTACCGGTTGATGACCGCCTCGATCGCGCTCGCGCCGGGGTAGAGGGCGGCGGCCGGAGCCAGCGAGGCCAGGCTAGCCGGGGGAGCGGACGCCGGCCCCGAGCCCGCCGACCCCGAGTCAGCCGGCGTAGACGGGCTGGCGGGCGCCGACGCGCGCAGGACGGCCGCCGCGCGGGCCGCCGGAGCATGCTTCAAGGCGGACCAGGTTCCCGCGGCCGCGATGACGGCGGCCACCGCCACGATCAGCGCCGCGACCGGCAGCGTCAGCGGTCCCCGGCGCGCACCCGGCCGGGTTCCGTCGGCCGCCGGACGGGCCATTAGGCGCGGGTCGCCGAGCGCCTGGTCCAGGGCCGCGGCGTAGGACCACTCGGTCCGCTGGTCCGCGGTGGCAACGTCCCACCGGCCGTGCCTGAACGCCAGCACCAGCGCCCCCGGGTCCACCACCGGGCCGGGCACGGTGAACGGCCAGAGCCCGGCGCACATCGCCCCGAAGCCCCGCCACCTGGCCTGGAGCTGTTCCGCGGGCACCGGCGGGACCACGACGAGCGTCTTGTCCCAGTGGCCGTGCTCCGCGACGGTCCGCAGCTCCCACTCGAGCCCTCGGCTTACCTGGTCGGGCGGAGCCCCGAAGACGATGAGCGCGGACTGAGCCATCCAGGCGGCTACGGTCGACCAGTCGGCCGAATCGATGGTCTCCCGCGCGGCACCGAGCGGGGCCAGCCTGGTCCCCGGCGGGTTGACCACGATGACGGGACCGTACCGAGACAGGTACCGGACCAGCACCTCCTCGAACCGGTCGAACCTGCGCGGCGTGAAGCGCTCGATCAGCGAGGGCCTGCCGAACGTGGCCGTCCAGAGCCTCAGCTTGTCGTCGCCGAACGACCGCAGGTACAGCACCGGCGGCCGGGGGTCGCGCAGCATCGGCCGGCGAGCGTCGACCGAGCTCAGCCACCGGGCGACGCCGAACATGATCGCGCCCAGGGCCAGCAGGCTCAGCCCGGTCCCGAGCAGGCCCATGGCCAGGTTCTGCACCGTCGTGGTGCCGTGCCCGGACAGGTTCTGCACGGCGGCTCCCGGTGGCTGGGTGTGATACACCCCGAAAGACAGGACGGCCGCCAGGCCGAGCACGATCATCGTCGACGCCACGATCAGCATGACGGTGACCAGCATCCGGTCCGACCCCGCTCGGTTCCTGCCGCGGTCCGCTCCGCCGGGACGGATGAACCTGCTGCCGGCCCAGACGACGGCCAGCCCGGCCACCAGGTACGCGTACCAAAAGCGGAGCTGGAACACGTCGGTCGCGTAGGCCACCAGGCCCAGGCCGGCCAGCTGAACCGCCAGCCGTCCGACGGCGATCCTCCTGCTGCGCTCGGCGGCCGCCGACACGTCGACGGTGCCGTCACCCGCGCCGGCGCCCACGCCGTCGCGCGCGCCGTCGCCGGCCGGCTCCGGCCGGACGCGCCGGGATCGTGGCCAGAGCGGGCGCCGCAGCGGATTGTGCAGGTAGCCGACGCCGTCAGCCAGCAGCAGGTAGACGATGAGGGCGCCCGTCACGGCTCCGGCCGCGGCGAAGGCATCGCTGACCGGAGCAGCCGGGGCCGTGTCCGGCGTATCGGCCGGGACCTTGCGGGCCTGGGCAGCACCGAGTTCGCTCATCAGATCGCCGGCCGGCCCGGCTGCGGAGGCCGGCGCCAGGACGTGCAGGCCGAAGAGGTAGGGCCCGCGGGCCAGCGGGAGTACGAGCTCGAAGTTCTGGCCGACGTACCCGCCGTAGACGCCGAAGCCCGCCACCGGCTGCCTGGTCGCGCCCTGCTTCTGCAGGACGGACACTTCGGACGCGGCGCCCGCCCGGGCCTGGTCGCCGGTGCCGGCGTCGACCGCGGTCTCGACCACCTCAGACCCGTCGGCCGCCCGCCAGATGCGCACCCAGGTGCCCGGTGACCAGGTCTGTCCCGGGTTAAGGCCAAGATCCTGGGCGCGCTGGCCGGTCAGCGGGCCGGTCAGCGACGCGTCGGGCGTGA
>DAIOWL010000308.1:3444-7653 GCA_036758545.1 Streptosporangiaceae bacterium
AGCGTGTGGATCGCCGGCAGCTACCAGAGCGACTTCGCGCGGAACTTCGCGCGCGAGGGCCTGGAGATCTCCGACATGGTGGCCGAAGCAGTCAACGGCACCCTCACCAGCGCCGGGCTTGAGCCGGAGGACGTGGAGTCCATCCACGTCGGGAACGCGTTCGGGCAGCTGTTCACCGGGCAGGGGCAGCTCGGCGCGATGCCCGCCACGGTCGAGCCCCGGCTGTGGGGCAAGCCCGCCGCCCGGCACGAGGCCGCCTGCGCCTCGGGCAGCGTCGCGGTCCTGAGCGCCACCGCCGAGATCGAGGCGGGCCGGTACGACTGCGTGCTGGTGCTCGCGGTGGAGCAGGAGCGAAACGTCCCCGGTGCCGACGCGCCGAAGCACCTGGGCGCGGCCGCCTGGATCGGGCACGAGGGCCAGGACGCCACGTTCATGTGGCCGTACATGTTCAGCCAGCTGGCCGACGAGTACGACCGGCGGTACGGCCTGAACGACGCGCACCTGCACGCCATCGCCGAGCTCAACATGCGCAACGCCAAGGCCAACCCGCTGGCGCAGACACGGGGCTGGACGTTCGGGCCGGGCGGCTTCGCCGGCGACGACCGTGACAACCCGGTCGTCGAGGGCCGGCTCCGCCGCACCGACTGCGCTCAGGTCACCGACGGGGTGGCCGGCGTGCTGCTGGTCTCCGACCGCTATAGGGCCGAACGGTTCGGTGGAAAACCACTCGCCCGCATCGCCGGCTGGGGGCATGGCACCGCCGCGCTGCCCCTGCAGCCCAAGCTCGACCGCAGCCAGGGGCAGCCCTACGTCTTCCCGCACGTCCGCCAGGTCGTGACCGACGCCTTCCGGCGGGCGGAGATCCCCGGCGTGGGCGCGCTGGACGGCATCGAGACCCACGACTGCTTCTCCATGTCGGAGTACATGGCCATCGACCACTTCGGCATCACCGAACCCGGCGAGAGCTGGAAGGCGGTCGAGAACGGCGAGCTGGAGCGGGACGGCGCGATCCCGGTCAACCCCAGCGGCGGCCTGATCGGCGTCGGTCACCCGGTGGGCGCCACCGGCGTGCGCATGCTGCATGACGCGGCCCGGCAGGTGACCGGCCAGGCCGGGGAATGCCAGGTGGAGGGGGCCAGGACCTTCGCCACGCTGAACATCGGCGGCAGCCTCACCACCACGGTCAGCTTCGTCGTCACGCGGGAGGGCTGATCATGGCCGACGTCGAGGTCTACGGCAAGATGCTCCGCACGCTGCCGGACGACGACGACCATCCCTACCGGTCCGGGGCCTGGCGGCCGCAGAACGTCGAGTACGACGCGGACGACCTGCGGGTGGAGGGCGAACTGCCCGCCGACCTGTACGGCGTGTACCTGCGCAACACCGAGAACCCGCTGCACCCGGCCATCGTCAGGTACCACCCCTTCGACGGCGACGGGATGATCCACAAGGTGTCGTTCCGCGACGGGAAGGTGTCCTACCGGAACCGGTTCGTCCGCACCGACGGGCTGCTGGCCGAGCAGGAGGCGGGCCGCTCGCTGTGGGCCGGGCTGGCGGAGAACCCCAATGCGTCGGCCCGTGCCGACGGCTGGGGCGCGCGCGGCCGGATGAAGGACGCCGCCTCGACCGACGTCATCGTGCACGCCGGGGTCGCGGTGGCCAGCTTCTACCAGTGCGGCGACCTGTACCGGCTCGACCCGCTGACCCTGGACGACCTGGGCAAGTGCAGCTGGGGCGGGTCGTTCCCCGGCGATCTGGGCGTCTCGGCGCACACCAAGGTCGACGACCACACCGGCGAGCTGCTGTTCTTCAACTACTCCACGACAGCGCCCTACCTGCACTACGGCGTGGTCGACGCCGGCAACCACCTGGTGCACTACGTGCCGGTCGACCTGCCCGGGCCGCGGCTGCCGCACGACATGGCCTTCACCGAGCACTACGCGATCCTCAACGACATGCCGCTGTTCTGGGAGCCAGACCTGATCGCGCGCGGCCTGTACGCCGCCCGCTACCACCCCGAGCTCCCGTCCCGGCTCGGCGTCATCCCGCGGCGCGGCGGCACCGGCGACATCCGCTGGTTCGAGTTCGACCCGACCTACGTGCTGCACTGGACCAACGCCTGGGAAGAAGGCGACGAGGTCGTCGTGGACGGGTTCTTCCAGGGCTGCCCCGAACCCTCCGCGGCCGGGCCGGGCGGTCCCGGCGGCCGGATGTGGCGGTTCCTGGCCCAGGACGCCATGCAGACCCGGCTGCACCGGTGGCGGATGAACCTGGTCACCGGGGCAGCCAGCGAGCAGGACCTGTCGGAGGCCTGCACCGAGTTCGGCACCATCAACAGCGGATTCGGCGGACGGCCCTACCGGTACACTTACGCTGCCACCAACGAGCCGGGCTGGTTCCTGTTCAACGGCCTGGTCAAGCACGACACGCTGACCGGCCGCGAGGAGAGCTACCAGTTCGAACCGGGCGTGTTCTGCAGCGAGGTCGGCGTGGCCCCGCGCGTGGGCGGGACCGGAGAAGACGACGCGTACCTCGTGACGCTGACGGTCGACATGAACCGTGACCTGTCCGAGTGCGTCGTGTTCCGCGCCGACGACGTGGGCCGGGGCCCGATCGCGCGCGCTCAGCTGCCCGAGCGGATCGCGAGTGGCACGCACAGTTGCTGGGCGCCGGGTGACTCCCTCCGAGGATGGGCTTGACCGCAGAGAATTCCAACGCCATCGCCCTCGGGCTGATCGGCGACGAGTGGAACCTGGCCATCACCAGGCTGGCCATCATGTCCGGCGTGCGCCGCTACAAGGACTTCAGGGACCAGCTCGGCATCGCTAACTCGGTGCTGACCGCGCGGCTGCGCCGCCTCACCGAGGCCGGCGTGTTCACCATGGCGCAGTACTCCGACGCGCCGCGCCGCTTCGAGTACGTGCTCACCGACCGCGGCCGCGACCTGTGGAAGGTGCTGCTGACGATCTGGTCCTGGGAAGCGGTCTGGGTGACCGAGCACACCGAGCCGCTGCCGCCGATGTACCACCTCGAGTGCGGCGAGGAGTTCACCCCGGTCATGGGCTGCCGGGCCTGCGGCCAGCCGGCCGGGATCTCCGATGTGCGCGGCACGTTCGGCCCGAGCGGCGGCTTCGAGCGGTCGGTGCCGCGCGCCACCACCCGGCGCCGCTCCGCGGGCGGCTCGCCGGGCCCCGGCCTGGTGCCGCAGACCATCGAGCTGATCGGCAACCGCTGGTCGGCGGCGGCCCTGGCCGCCGCGTTCCTCGGCGCCCGGCGGTTCACCGACATGCTGGTGATGACGGGCGCACCGCCCACCATCGTCTCGGACCGGCTGCGCACCTTCTGCCAGATGGGCGTGCTGGAGACGGTCGCGGCCAGGGCAGGTTCCGGCCGGGCCGAGTACCGGCTCACCGACAAGGGCCGGGCCTTCTTCCCGCACGTCATGGTGATGCTCGACTGGGGCGACCGGTGGTTCCGTGCCCCCGAGGGGCCCGCCACCGTGCTCACCCACACCACCTGCGGCGGCGATTTCCACCCCGTCCTGCACTGCTCCGCCTGCACCCGTGAGCTGCACGGTTCCCAGATCCAGGTCGGCGGCGACCCGCCCAAGTCCCGCTCCTGACCGCACGCTAACTAATCACGTTCGAACAACCTCCACGCGATCTCCACGTGGCCTGCATTTGGCCGCCACCGGGGCTTGTTCGGCTGCCAGGACGGCCGCCGGGCCGGGGGAGTCCATGGTCCGGCGGGAAACCGGCTTGTAGGGAGGGGTTCTATTGAGCAAGCCCGCAGTCCATCACCGGCGATTCATCGTGACGGGTGCTGTCACGGCCCTCGGCCTGGCTACCGCGCTGGGCCTGGTCGCGCCGTCTGCCGCAGGGGCGCAGACACAGCAGACACAGCAGACACAGGGTCATCACAACAAGGTCACGGTCATCGCCAGCCACCTCAACAACCCGCGCGGGCTCGCGGCCGCCCCCGGCGGGCGCCTCTATCTCGCCGAAGCAGGCCGCGGCGGCAAGGTATGCGTGGCCGGCGGCGAGCAGGGCACCACCTGCCTCGGCCTTACCGGGTCGTTTGACCTGGTGACCAAGCACGGCGTCAAGCGACTGGTCACCGGCCTGATCTCCGGCTCGGGCCAGGGCGGAGTCGGGGCCGAAGGGCCGGTCTCGGTGTCGCGCGGGCCGGACGGCACGTTCTACGGGCTGT
>DAIOWL010000309.1:0-7652 GCA_036758545.1 Streptosporangiaceae bacterium
CAGGGGCGGCCGGGGTGGGGGTGTCAGGGGCGGCCGCACCGACGCCGCCCGCGGGTAGTTCCACGTCGATCCGCACCGAACGCGGGGCGGCGTCCTGCCAGTCCACGGCGGCGACCATCGCGCCGAGCCGCCACACCGCCACGTTCAGGCCGAGACCGGCCCAGCGGGCGCCGAACCGCAGGCCGGGCGCCACCTGACGGGGCCGCGGCCGCTCCGCCGGTCCGGGTACCGGGCTGTGCACCCGGGCCGGCCGCCAGACGCCGTGCCCCCGGACGAGCATGTAGCACTGCCACTCCCCGGTGCCGCGGAACCGCCGGGGGCTGACCGCGAACCGGAATCCCGACCAGTCGTAGTTGTACCTGTCCTGCTCGGACAGGGCCGTGGCCGCCGGGTTGAGGAACGAGCGGACGGGCCGCACGACCGGGAGCCGATGACCAGGCGGGCGCAACACCAGGATCTTGGAGGTGTTCCGGCGGCGGGGGATGTCGACCGACGGCACGTTGGCCCGGCCGGTGACGACCAGCCGGCCGTCCTCCCACTCGATGTCGTCCACCTGCATGTACGGGTCCAGGTCGCGCCAGTGCGGGTGGAACACGTGAGACGGGATCGGCACGGGCGAGTTCGTCCGGAACGGCAGGTCGGCGCGGAGCCTGCCCCACTGCCGGACCACGGGAACCTGGCGCACCGGCTGCTCCACGAGCCACGCGGCCAGCTCGGCGAGCTGCGGCATGGCCCGGATCCGCACCAGGTGATAGGCCAGCTTGTGAGGGGCGGGCAGGCTGCGCAGCACCCGGCGGCTGACGTGGTCCAGGTAGCCGTTCACCAGGTCGGCGAACTCGGCCCGGTAGGCGTCGGTCACCTTGTGCAGGTCCTGGACGTAGAGCCACAGGTCGTTCTTCAGGGCCTTGCGCTGGTGCGCCCGGAGCAGCTTGGCCGTCGAGTGCGCCGCGATGAACTGGTCGATGTCGTTCATCGCGGTCATCCGGTCGCGCAGGTTGACCACGCTGGTCCGGCTCTGCGTGATCGACAGCCCGCCCTGCGCGCGCTCGCGCCAGTAGTAGACGATGTCCGGGATCACGTCCACCGCCCGGGCCAGCACGTGCGCCTTGGTCATCAGCCGGAGGTCCTCCCAGACCACGCCCTCCGGATAGGACAGCTGGTGCTGATCCCAGAAGCTGCGCCGGAACAGCTTGTTCCAGACCGACACGTCGTAGAGCAGCCGCGGCGTCCTGGTCACGTGCGTGCCGGTCTGCCTGCCCTTCAGCGCCAGCGAGTGCAGCGCCGAGGGGGTGATCCCCTTCGGGCCCACGCGGTTCACGGCGCCGCTGACAAAGTCCGAGCCCGACCGCTCCAGCGCGTGCAGGAGCAGCTCGTACGCGTTGGCCGGCAGCACGTCGTCGCCGTCGACGAAGGCCAGGTACTCGCCGCGGGCGCGCTCCACGCCGCGGTTGCGCGCGCCGCCCGGCCCGCCGTGCTCCGGCTGCAGCAGTGAGAACCGCGGGTCGGCGGCGGCCTTGGCCCGGGCGATCTCGGCGCTGTGATCGCTCGAGCCGTCGTCGACCATGATCACTTCCAGGTCGGGATGAGTCTGCGCGGCGATCGAGTCCAGGCAGTCGCCGAGGTCGTCCTCGTTGTTGAAGAACGCCACGACGACGCTGATCCTGGGGGTGGTCACGAGCTCGCTGTTCCTTACCTCGTCAGCCGGCGGCCGGGCCCATGGAGGTTTCCCAGCCGAGCGCCACCGGGTCGTACACGCGCTCCACGTAGATCTGGTGCCAGAGCGAGAACACGACCAGCAGCCACACCTGCCTCCAGGTCACCTCGGGATCGTCGGACCGGAAGCGGCGCAGGATGTCGAGCGCGGCGCCCTTGTCCAGCCACTGGCCGGTCTGCGCCGTGCGGACCACCTGCTCCGCGAAACCATACATGCCGCCGCGGAGCCAGTGGCCGAGCGGCACCGGGAAGCCCAGCTTGGCGCGTTCCGCGGCGGCCTGGGGCAGCAGTTCGCCGATGGCCTCGCGGAGCGCGAACTTGGTGGTGCCGGCGGCGGTCTTCTCGACCCGGGCCAGCCGTGCCGCCACCGCGAGCACCTCCCGGTCCAGGAACGGCGTGCGCAGCTCCAGGCCGTGCGCCATGGCCATCCGGTCGGCCTTGACCAGGATGTCGCCCGGCAGCCAGGTGTTGATGTCGATCAGCTGCATGGTGGCGACGTCGTCCAGGCCGGCGTCGGCCGCCTGCCGGTATACCGGGTCGGTCACGTCGAACTCGCTGCCGTGCGCCTTCCGGACCAGCTGGCCCGCCTCGTCGCCGTGGTACACGTAGGCGTTGCCGATGTACCGCCGGGGCAGCGGGGTGGAGGTCCGGTTGAGGAAGCCCTTGCCGCGGGCACCGACCGGCAGCTCGGAGGCGACCCGGCCGATCGTGCTGCGTCCCCAGCCGGGCAGCGCCTTGCCGGCCCGGACCACGCCCGGCTGGTGGTAGACGCCGTAGCCGCCGAACAGCTCGTCGGCGCCCTCGCCGGACAGCACCACCTTGACGTGCTTGCGGGCCTCCCGGGCCGCGAACCACAGCGGGATCGCGGCCGCGTCCGCCATCGGGTCGTCCAGCTGCCAGATGATCCTGGGCAGGCAGGCGAGGAACTCCTCCGGGCCGATCAGGTAGGGGATCGATTTCACCCCGAGCGCGGTCGCGGTGGCCATCGCGTCGTCGATCTCGCTGTAGCCCTCGCGGTCGAACCCGACGGTGAAGGTGAGCAGGTCGGGGACTGATTCGGCGGCGAGCGCGCAGAGCGTGGCCGAGTCCACCCCGCCGGACAGGAACGCGCCGACCGGGACGTCGCTGCGCAGGTGCGCGGCCACCGAGTCGCGCAGCGCCCCCAGGATCTTCTCCGGGGAGCTCGACGACGGGGACCTAGCCGGCCGCAGCTCGGGCCGCCAGTACCGGAACACGTCGACCCGGCCGCCCGGCCGGGCGATGAGCACGTGCCCGGGCGGCAGGGCCCGGGCGGGCGGCACCAGGGTGGCCGGCGCGGGCACGTACTGGAACGACAGGTACCGGCGCAGCGCGTCCGGGTCGATGGTGGTCACCTCGCCCGGCCCGGCGAGCGCCTTGCGCTCGGAGGCGAACCGCAGTTGCGGCCCGGACCTGGGCCGGTGGCCGCCGGAGGTCAGCGCGTAGAAGAACGGCTTGATGCCGAACGGGTCACGCGCGCAGAACAGCTCCCGGTTGCGCCGGTCCCAGATGGCGAACGCGTACATGCCGCGGAGCTGGCGGACCACGTCCTTGCCCAGCCAGGCGTACATCTCGAGCAGTACCTCAGCCGCCGACCTGCTGCGCAGCCGGACGCCGCGGGCGTGCAGCCGCTGGGCCAGCTCCGCGACGTTGTAGATCTCGCCGTCGAAGACCAGCACGAACCGGCCGTCCGCGGACTGCATCGGCTGGCGGCCGGCCGCCGAGGTGTCGATGACGGCCAGCCGCCGGAAGCCCAGGGCCAGGTGCTGATCGGCGTAGAAAGCCTCGTCATCGGGACCGCGGTGCGCGATGCGCATGGCGGCACGGCCCACCCACTCGGTGTCGGGCCCTGCTCCGTCTGCCAGGGCCAGGCAGCCGGTAATTCCGCACATGCGTGCCGCCAAAACGATCGGGGTACCTGAATACGTGCCCCGACCAGCCTACTGTTCCCTTTTGATGGTTCGGGTTGCCCAGATCCCGCGGTTCTGGACGACCCTCACTTCGGCTGGAACCTGATCCCGCCGTCGAAGCGCACGACGTCGGCGTTCATGTAGTCGTTCTCGATCAGCGACCGGACCAGGTGGCCGAACTCGTCCGCCCGTCCCATCCGCTTGGGGAACACCACCGGGGCCACCAGCCGGGCCTTGAACTCCTCGGCGTTCTCGGAGAACCCGTAGATCGGGGTGTCGATGATGCCCGGGCAGATCGTGTTCACCCGGACCCCGATGGCGGCCAGGTCGCGGGCGGCGGGCACGGTCATGCCGATGATGCCGCCCTTGGAGGCGGAGTACGCGATCTGGCCGGTCTGGCCCTCGATGCCCGCCACCGACGAGGTATTGATGATGACGCCGCGCTGCCCGTCGGCGTCGGCGGCCTCGGTCCTGGCCATGGCCGCGGCCGCGAGCCGCATCACGTTGAACGTCCCGATCAGGTTGACCGCGATGACCTTCTGGTAGCTGGCCAGGTCGTGCGGCGTGCCGTCGCGCCCGACGGTCCGCGACGCCCAGCCGATGCCCGCACAGCTGACCCCGGCGCGCAGCGGCTCCCCGGTGGCCACCGCGAGGTCCACCGCGGCCTGCACCGACGCCTCGTCGGTCACGTCGGTGCGGGCGAACTGGCCGCCGATCTCGTCCGCGATCTGCTTGCCGCGATTCTCGTTCAGGTCGGCGATGACCACCGTGACGCCCGCCGCCGCGAGCACCCGCGCGGTCGCCTCGCCAAGACCGCTCGCGCCGCCGGAAATGACCGCCGAAGTACCGTTGAGCTCCATGCGGGGAGCATACCTGCCGCGGTTTCGGCGCCGCATAAGCGGTGCGCCGCCGGCGGGGGCGGATAACCCGGCCCGTTAGGATCGAGATATATCTTCATACCTCTGCGCTGGTGAGCTATGGTCGGATGTATGGCCAAGCTACGCGGGAACCCGTGGGCGGTCCTGGTCGTGGTGTCACTCGGCTTCTTCATGACGCTGCTCGACCTGACGATCGTCAACATCGCCATCCCCGACATGATCAACAGGCTGCACGCCTCCCTGGACGCCGTGCTGTGGGTGCTCAACGCCTACGCGCTGGTGCTCGCCGTCCTGGTGATCACGGCGGGGCGGCTCGGGGATCTGCTGGGCCCGCGGACCATGTTCGTGGCCGGGATCGTGGTGTTCACGGTCGCCTCGGCGGCCTGCGGGTTCGCGCCCGGGGCCGGCTGGCTGATCGGCTTCCGCGCGGTCCAGGGCCTGGGCGCGGCCATGCTGATGCCGCAGACGCTGGCCATCGTCACGATGACGTTCCCGCCGGAACGGCGGGGGGCCGCGTTCGGCATCTGGGGCGCGGTGGCCGGCCTGGCCACGATCGCCGGGCCCACCCTGGGCGGCCTGCTCGTGACCGCCTTCGACTGGCGCTGGATCTTCTTCGTCAACCTGCCGATCGGGATCGCGGTCCTCTCGGTGACCTTCTTCATCATCCCGGGCTTCCAGCCCGGGCGGCGGCACCGGTTCGACGTCCTGGGCGTGACGCTGGCCAGCCTGGCCCTGCTCGCCATCTGCTACGGGCTGGTGGAAGGGCAGCGCTACGACTGGGGCACGGTCTACTCGTTCATCTCCATCCCGCTGATCATCGCCGCCGGGGTGGTGCTGCTCGCCGTGTTCTTCCTGGTGCAGAAGCTGCGCCAGGAGCGTGAGCCGCTCATCCCGTTCGCGCTGTTCCGCAACCGGAACTTCACGCTGATGAACTGGGTGTCCTGCACGCTGTCCATCGGGATGCTGGGCATCTTCCTGCCGTTGACCATCTACCTGCAGTCCGCTCTCGGCTTCTCCGCGCTCAAGGCGGGGCTGACCCTGGCGCCCTCCTCGCTGGTGATGATCTTCGCCGCGCCGTTCCTCGGCAAGCTCACCGACAAGACCGGCGGCAAGTACATCCTGATCTCCGGTCTCACCCTGTTCGCCGTGGGCATGGGCTGGGTCGTGCTGATCGCGACGCCGCATTCCACCTGGTATGACTTCCTGCCCGCGCTGATCGTGGCGGGCCTGGGCATGGGCGGCACGTTCGCGCCGCTGACCACGGTGGCGATGCGCGAGGTCGACCCGCGGATGGCCGGCGCCGCCTCCGGCGTGCTCAACACCACCCGCCAGGTCGGTTCGGTGATCGGCACCGCGGCGGTGGGCGCGCTGCTGCAGAACCGCCTGGCGGCCTCGCTGACCAGCCAGGCCACCAGCGCCTCGGCCAGCCTGCCGCCGCAGGCCCGCGCGCCGTTCGTGAACGGCTTCCGGCAGGCCGCGTCCAGCGGCCTGATCGGCGGCGCCCCGGCAGGTTCCGGCGCCCCGGCGGGGACCCCGCCGGGGCTCGTGGCCCAGCTGCACCGGCTCGGCGCCGAGGTCTTCAGCACCGGTTACGTGCTCGCCATGCGCTGGACCATGGTCATGCCGATCGCCGTGGTGCTGATCGCCGCGGCCAGCTGCTTTGCCATCAAGAACAAGGCAGCCGGCCAGGGTCCCGTCGCGGCGGCGCAGGACGGTCAGATGGCCGGGACCATCAGCTCGCCCGGCTCGTCCGGCTCGCTGGGCCAGAGCCCGGGCAGCTCGTCCGGGACGGTCTCGTAGCGGGCGGGCTCGAACGGGAACCGGTCCGCGAACACCGGCTCCAGATCGGTCAGCCAGCAGGCGTCCGGGTCGAACCTGGCGAAGAACGGCGAGCCGACCAGGCCGGGGTCGCGCGCCTGGATCATGTGCAGGACGAAGACCTTGATGCCCGCCACCTCGGTCACCCCGTCGACGCACACCTTGCCCGGCGTGGCCGACATCGACGGGCCGCGGACGGTCCGGGCCAGGCCGGAAACGCCCTGGTAGGCCTGGCGGAAGATGTCGTACCCGCGGGCCAGCGGCACCGCGAAGTAGTCCTGCGGGCCGGTGTCGCGCTCGACGAACATGTAGTAGGGGATCATGCCCATCCGGACCTGCGTCCGCCACATCTCGCGCCAGGCCGCCGGGTCGTCGTTGATCGACCTGATCAGCGGGGCCTGGGTGCGGATCACCGCGCCGGTGTCCCTGATCCGGCGCACCGCCTCGGCCAGCACCGGCGGCTCGAGCTCGCGCGGATGGGAGAAGTGCGCCATCACCGCGAGGTTCCGGCCCGACGCGATGACCTCGCCGAACAGCCGGAGGGTCTCATCGGCGTCCGGGTCGGTGACGAACCGCTGCGGCCAGTAGGCCAGCGACTTGGTGCCGATCCTGATCGACTCGATGTGGTCCAGGCCGTTCCGCGGGTCGATGAGCGGCTCGACGTACCGGCGCAGCACCGCCTCGCCCATGATCATGGGATCGCCCCCGGTGATCAGGACGCTGGTCACCTCGGGGTGCTCGCGCAGGTAGGCCACGAGCGTGCCGATGTCGTCCGTGGCCATCTTCAGGTCGGGCTCGTCCACGAACTGCGCCCAGCGGAAGCAGTAGCTGCAGTACGCGTGGCAGGTCTGGCCCTGCCGGGGGAAGAACAGCACGGTTTCCGGGTACTTGTGCTGCAGGCCCGGCAGCGGCCTGCCCTCCAGGCTGGGCGGGTTCAGCAGCAGCTGGCCCGCCGGGTGGGGGTTGAGCCGCATCCTGATCTCGTGCGCGGCCGCGCGCAGTCCGGCCGCGGGCTCGCCGCCGTCGATCATGTCCGCGAGCCGCCGCACGTCCGCCTCGGGCAGCATGTCCGGCTGCGGGAAGACGAGCCGGTAGATCGGGTCGTCGGGGGCCGCGTCCCAGTCGATCAGGTGCTCCACCACGTACGAGTTCGTCCGGAACGGAAGCACGGTCGCCACCGCCCGCACCGCCAGTCGCTCCTCCGGCCGCAGCCCGGCCCGCTGCGCCAGCGTGTCCAGATGCTTGGCCGAGTAGGCACGGAACCCGCGGCCTGCTGACCGCGCCGACGGTACTCCTGGCTGGATGTCAGTCACGC
>DAIOWL010000310.1:0-6937 GCA_036758545.1 Streptosporangiaceae bacterium
CGGGTTTTGCGCCGTCGGCTGGCTAAGGAGCTTCACGAGTCACTGAGCTACCCGGACCGGTTCAGATAATTCGGCGCGGCCGGCATATTGCGCTGTGCCTGGGCATACCCATCGGTATGTACAGGTCTAGGGGCCGACGCCGCCGCTGGCCGCAATCGCGGGCGGGCGGATGCCTGATGCTGGTACTGCTAGTGATCGTGGTGCTGATCATCCTGTCGCTAATGTTCGGCGGTTTCCAGAAAGGCACCAAGTCGGGCGGGCTCGGCCCGATCACACCTTTGTGCACAACCTGCACGTCCGCACCATTGACTTATTGATTTACTCGATGCGGATGCCGCGTTCATGCACGTAGAACCCCGATGCCGCCGTTGCTAATGGCCACGGTCGGATGGCACGTTCCTGAAAACCGGACTCAGGCCTCACCGGCATCCTCAGCCTCACGGTCCGGGTGCATCCGGCCCGCTGGAACGCCATGAAACCCCAGATCCAGTGCGTTCTGACGCAGTGGAACCCCGGATCCAGTGCGTTCGGCCGGGGGTTCAAACGCAGTGAGACCCCGGATCCAGTGCGTTCGGCCGGGTCCGGATCCGGAGGCAGGCTGGAAACGTCATGAAACCCGGGTCCAGTGCGTTCGGCGGGGGGCGGATTCCGGAGGCGGTCGGGCCGGCGGGCCAGCTGCCCGCCTGGCCGGGGCAGCGTGCCAACGCTCCCCTGGCCGAGGCAGCGCAAGGGCGTTACTGGCGGGTAGCCCGGTGTGCGATAGTGCGGGGATGAGCATCTTCGATGACCTGGGGGCCGAACAGGAGCGGCTGGAGAAGATCCTGAGCGGCCTGGACGAGGCGCAGTGGAGGTCGGCTTCGGCGGCCGAGGGCTGGACGATCGCCGACGTGGTGCTGCACCTGGCCCAGTCGGAGGAGGCGGCCGCGGCCACGGCGACCCACGGCACCTTGCGCGCGAGGCTGGGCGCGGCGGCCGGGGACACGATGGACGAGCGGGCCGACGCGGCGGTCCGGATGGAACGCGCGGCACCGGCCGAGGTATTCGCCCGGTGGCAGCGGGCCCGGCAGGCGGCGCTGGCCGCGATGCGGGCCGCCGACCCGGACCAGCCCGTGCAGTGGATGGTCGGCACGCTCAAGCCGGCCACGCTGGCGACCACCCGGCTGGCCGAGCACTGGGCGCACGGGCTCGATATCGCGGGGCCGCTCGGCGCCGACTTCCCCGACACCGATCGGCTGCGGCACATCGCCTGGCTGGCGCACCGAACGCTGCCGTACGCGCTGAGCCTGGCGGGCGAGCCGGCCGCCGCCGTGCGGTGCGAGCTGACCGCGCCCGATGGTGAGCAGGTGTGGCGGTTCGGGCCGCCGGACACCGAGTCGGCCATCACGGGAGCGGCCGGGGCGTTCTGCCGGGTCGCGGCGCAGCGGCTAGATCCGGAGCGGTCCGGTCTCCAGACCAGCGGGCCGGTCGGCGCCACCGCGCTGCGCCTGGTCCGCACCTACGCGGCGTAACCGGGCCGGTAAACGGGGCGGTTACCGCACGGCGGTTACTCCAGGATCGGGCCCAGCTGGGCCGCGACGTGCCGAGCCGAATCGTGGCCCGGGTACCAGGAGCAGGAGAGGCCGAACGCGGCCACCTGGCCTGTGGCCAGCAGCACGCGCAGCGCGTCCGCGAGCTGGCCGGCGTCCGGTCCGCCTGGCGCCGGGTAGCGCAGGCCGGGCAGCCCGGCCGCGTCGATCACGTCCAGGTCCACGTGCACGTAGAGCGGGCCGTCGGGCAGGCCGGCCGCGGTCAAGCCGGCCACCTCGCGTCGGGTGATCTGCGCGCCGGCCAGGTAGGTCACCTCGGGCGGGTCGAGGTCGCGCGCCCCGGCCAGCACGATCCGATCCTCGGGCACCGGGCGCAGGCCCAGCCGGGTGGTGATCAGCTCGGGCCGGTATGCGGTCAGCAGCCGCAACGCCAAGCCTCCCAGGTAGCCGGAGGTGGTGGTTTCCAGCGTCTGCACGTCACCGTGGGCGTCGAACCAGACGATGGCCGGGTCGGCGCCCGCGCGCTGCAGCCCGGCCATGATCCCGGCCGAAGTGTTGCAGTCTCCGGACATCACGACGGGGCAACCGCCGAGGCCGACGTCGGCCGCGACCGCGCGTGCTACCTCCTCGTACAGCACAGCCAGCCGCTCCCAGGGGTCACCGGGCGGGAACTGGGCGGTGACGACCTCGTCCGGTTCACACGGGAGGTCCAGGTCGGGCAGGTACTCGTCCAGGTGGTACGGGACGGCGATGATGGTCATGGCTAGAGCCTCGGGTCGACGGGTTCGGATTCCAGGGCGAGGACGGCGAAGACGCACTCGTGCACGCGCCACAGCGGCTCGCCGGCGGCTACCCGGTCCAGAGCCTCCAGGCCGAGGGCGTACTCGCGCAGCGCCAGCGAGCGCTTGTGCGACAGGGCGCGCTGGCGCAGCCGGGTCAGGTTGGCCGGCTCGGTGTAGTCGGGGCCGTAGATCAGCCGCAGGTACTCCCGGCCGCGCACCTTTAGGCCGGGCTGGACGAGCCCCTTGGGCCCCCGGGTCAGGTTCGCGGCGGGCTTGACCACCATGCCCTCTCCCCCGGCCGCGGTCAGCTCCTCCCACCACGTGGTGGCCGCGGCTGGATCGCTGGTATCGGCGCAGATCCGGCGGGTGGCCGAGATCAGCGACGGGTCGCCGGCGGCGAGCCGATCGGCGAGGGCGAGGTGCCACTGGTGCGGCCGGTCGTGGTAGACCGCGCCCTCGGTGGCGAGCAGCTGGAACGGGGCGACGCGCACCCCGGCCAGCCCGTCGGTGGCCCAGCAGTAGCGCAGGTAGGCGGCGGTGAACGCGTCCGCGTTGGCCAGCCTCGACCTGGTCCGGTCCAGCAGGTCGCCGACGCCGGGCAGGCCGCGGGCCGCCGCCTGCTCCAGGGCCGAGGCCGCGGCCGGGAGCGAGGCCCGGGCGGCCGCGCCGACGGCCGCGTACTGGTCCTTGAGCAGCTGGCCGGCCTTGACGTTCCAGGGGACCAGTTCGGCGTCCAGGAGCAGCCAGGACGTGTCGAGCTCGGCGAACAGCCCGGCCGCCTCGGCCGCCTCGCGCACGCGGTCAAGCAGCGAAGCCGTCAGCGGAGCTCTGCTGCCTGGGGCCGCTGGCGCGGCGGGAAAAAACGGGCGGCCGGTCCTGGTCCAGACCGCGCCTGGAGCCGGGGAAACGCCGAAGCGGGCGGCCGCCTCCTGCGGCGAGCGGCACACCAGCAGCACGGCGCGCGAGCCCATGTGCTTCTCCTCGCACACCACCTCGGCCACGCCCTCGGCGCGGTAGGCGCTGAAGGCCTGGTCGGGGTGCTCGAGCAGGTCGCCGTCGGGCTGGGTACCGACCGGGCTCATGGTCGGCGGGAGGTAGAGCAGCCAGCGCGGGTCGATCGCGAACCGGCTCATCACCTCCAGCGCGGCCGCGGCGTGCGCGTCGCGGATCCCGACCCGGGGCAGGTACGCCGTCTCGATCACGCGGGACCCGGACACGTCGCCGATGTCGAGGACGTCAGGCTCGCGCCGGGCGGGCAGCGAAGCGGACACCGCGGGGAACGGCCTGGCCGGGGGGTGGTAGACGCGGGCAGCGGGGACAGAGACCAACGACCGTTCGGGATATTGGAGCGCGGTCAGACGGCCACCGAACACGCAGCCCGTGTCCACGCACAAGGTGTTGTTCAGCCATTCCGCGGCCGGCACCGGGGTGTGGCCGTACACCACGACGGCGCGGCCCCGGTACTCGGTCGCCCACGGGTAGCGGACCGGCAGGCCGTACTCGTCGGTCTCGCCGGTGGTCTGCCCGTACAGGCAGAACTCGCGGACCCGGCCCGAGGCGCGGCCGTGGTAGCGCTCGATCAGGCCGGCGTGCGCCACCACCAGGCGGCCCCCGTCCAGCACGTAGTGGCTGATCAGGCCGTCGATGAACCGCTCCGCGCCGGCCCGGAACTCCTCGGTCTGGGCGTCCAGCTGCTCCATCGAGGCGTCCAGGCCGTGGCTGCGCTTGACGTTCTTGCCGCGCAGCGCCTTGAGCAGCTTGGCCTCGTGGTTGCCGGCCACGCAGAACGCGGTCCCGGCCGCGACCATGCCCATGACCAGGCGCAGCACGCCCGGCGTGTCCGGGCCCCGGTCGACCAGGTCGCCGACGAATACGGCGCGGCGGCCGCCGGGGTGGCGGGCGCCGACGGGGCGGCCGGCCGCGTCGCGGTCGATCTCGTAGCCGAGCGCCGCCAGCAGCTCCTCGAGTTCGGCCCGGCAGCCGTGCACGTCGCCGATGATGTCGAACGGGCCTGCCTCGTGCCGCAGGTCGCTGTACAGCCTGGTCCTGCGGATGGCGGCCGCGCCGACCTCCTCGGGGGTGTGCAGCACGTGCACGGTGCGGAACCCTTCGCGGCCAAGACCGCGCAGCCCGCGGCGGAGCTGGCCGCGCTGCCGACGGAGCACGTGCGGGCCGAAGTCCCGGTCCGGCCGGCCCGCGTTCCGCTCCGCGCAGAGCTTCTCCGGCAGGTCGAGCACGATCGCGGTCGGCAGGACGTCGTGCTCGCGGGCCAGCATGACCAGCTCGCGGCGGGCTTCGGGCTGCACGTTGGTGGCGTCGATGACGGTCAGCCGGCCGGTCTTGAGGCGCTGCCCGGCGATGAACTGCAGCACCTCGAACGCGGCCGCGGTCGCGGACTGGTCGTTCTCGTCGTCGGCGACCAGGCCGCGGCAGAAGTCCGAGGAGATCACCTCGGTCGGCTTGAAGTGCGTCCGGGCGAACGTCGACTTGCCCGAGCCGGTCACGCCGATCAAGACGACCAGGCTCAGCTCGGGGATGTTCAGCTCCACGGTTCCGCCCCCTTCTCCAGGACCGCGAGCTGGGTGGGCGGGCCGTCCCGCGGGTCCTCAGGGCCGACCGGCAGGAACCTGGCCCGGTAGCCGTAGCGCTCGGCGACCCGGGCGGCCCAGGCGCGGAACTGTTCCCTGGTCCACTCGAAGCGGTGGTCCGGGTGCCGCGTCGCGCCGGCGGCCAGCGTGGCGAAGTGGGCGTTGTACTCGGCGTTGGGGGTGGTGACGACGACGGCAGCGGGCGCCGCCGCGCCGAACACGACCCGTTCCAGCGCGGGGATCCGGTCCGGGTCCAGGTGCTCGATGACCTCCATCAGGACGGCGGCGTCCAGCCCGGCCAGCCGGTCGTCGCGGTAGGTGAGCGAGGACTGGAAGATCGTCAGCCGCTCCCGCTGCTTGTCCGGCATCCGCTCCAGGTTCAGGTGACGGGCGGCCAGCTGCAGGGCCCGGGCGGACACGTCGGTCGCCACGACGTGGTCGATGCCGGCCTCGCGCAGCAGGTCCCGGGTGAGCGCGCCCGCGCCGCAGCCGAGGTCGCCGACCCGCCGGGCGCCGCGCTCCCGCAGCACGGCCAGGATGGCCTCGCGGCGCTGCACCGCGAGCGGCTTGTCCGTGGGTTCTTCCGGGACCGCGTTGTCGAGTTCCTCAGGCTCGGTGTCGTCGGCTTCGGCCAGCCGGGCCAGCGCGGACCGGGTGAGCTTTTTCTGGTGGCTGAGGTAGCGGCGGGTGATGAGCTCCTTCTCCGGGTGCCCGGCCAGCCAGTCGCCGCCGGCCCGGATCAGCTTGTCCACCTCCTCGGTGGACACCCAGTAGTGCTTGGCGTCGTCGAGCACCGGCAGCAGCACGTACAGGTGGTTGAGCGCGTCCGCCAGCCGGAGCTCGCCGGTCAGCCGCAGGCTCAGGTACGGGGAGTCGCCCCACTCGGGCGGGGACAGGGGGTTCCTGTTCGCCTCGACGGTCCAGCCGAGGGGTTCGAAGACGCGGTGGGCAAGCGTTGCGCCGCCCCGGCAGCGCAGGGCCGGGACGTTGATCGCCAGGGGGATGCGGCTCGCCGCCAGGGCGGGACGCGCCTCGCAGCGGCCGGTGAGCGCGGTGCGGAAGGCCTCCTTGATCGCCACCGCGAGCATGCTGGAGGCGGCGTACGGCCGGTCGTTGACGTACTGGCCGAGCGCCGTGTCCTTGCCGCCGTTCTTGCGGTCGCGGACCAGGCCGATCGGGTCGACCTCGAGCAGGAGCGCGGCGGTGCACCGCTCCGGCGCCGCCTCGGGGTAGAAGACGTGCGCCTGGCCAGCCGCGACGGCGAACGACTGGGCTCGATCCGGGTGCTTGTGCAGCAGGTACCCCAGATCGGTCGCTGGCGCGCGGGTGGTGGTAATGGTCAGCAGCACACTGCATTGTGTCTGGCCTGGTACGGACAGATCAAAACCATTAGGACCGAACGGGCCACCGAACTCGCTCAGACATGCTCAGACGTGCTCGGTGGCGAGCCTGGCGCTGAAGCCGAGGAGCACGGCGCCGGTGGTGGCGTCGAGGCTGCGGCGCACCGTGCGGCGCATCAGCAGGCGGCGGAGGCCGTGCAGACCGGTGACCAGCGCGAGCTGATAGCTCAGGCCGAGCACCGCGTGGCTCCAGGCCAGTACCAGCAGCCAGCCGAGTCCCGCGCCGGGGGTGAGGAACTGCGGCAGGACGGCGAGGTAGAACACCAGAACCTTGGGGTTGGTGATGTTGGAGGTGAATCCCTGCCGCCAGCCGGCCAGGCCCCTGGTGTGACCGTCCGCCTCGTCCACCGGCTGGTACTGGCCGCGGAGGGCCGAACGGACGGCCTGCGCGCCCAGGTACGCCAGGTAGCAGACCCCGGCCCACTTGATCGCCTCGAACAGCGGCTGGACCCTGAGGATGAGCCCGCTGACGCCGAACGCGGCGGCCGTCCCCTGGACCAGGTTGGAGCTGCTCACGCCCAGCGCGGTCCATCTCCCCCGGCGACGCCCGCCGACCAGGGTGTTCTTGGTGACCACGGCGAAGTCGGGTCCGGGGATCAGCACCAGGACCACGGCGAACGCCAGGAACTCCGCATACTTCG
>DAIOWL010000310.1:6947-7650 GCA_036758545.1 Streptosporangiaceae bacterium
GTGTGGCCCATAATTCGAACCCAGTTTCATGATCGCGAAGCATTTTTAGTCTGCCCGGACTAAAGATCCTTCATGATCATGGGAAAGCAGGCCGGGCGTTCGTAGTGGGGGCGGGGCGGGGTAGGAGTGGAGCGTGGCGCGCTGGGTGCTGCACGTGGACCTCGACCAGTTCATCGCGGCGGTCGAGGTCCTCCGGCATCCCGAACTGCGCGGGCGGCCCGTGGTGGTGGGCGGTGACGGCGACCCGACCAAGCGCGGCGTGGTGAGCACCGCGTCCTACGAGGCCAGGGAGCACGGCGTGCACTCCGGGCTGCCGCTGCGGACGGCGGCCAAGCGGCTGCCGGACGCGGTGTTCCTCCCGGTGGACCGGGCCGCCTACGAGGAGGTCTCGGAGACGGTGATGGAGGTCCTCCGGTCGACCGGCGCGGTGGTGGAGGTGCTCGGCTGGGACGAGGCGTTCGTCGGCGTCGACACCGAGGACCCGGAGGCGTTCGGCCGGTCGCTGGCGAGTCAGGTCAGGAAGACCACGCAGCTGGACTGCACGGTGGGGATCGGCGAGAACAAGCTGCAGGCCAAGATCGCCACCGGGTTCGGCAAGCCGGCCGGGGTGTTCCGGCTGACGTTCGCGAACTGGTTCGAGGTGCTCGGGGCCCGGCCGACCGAGGCGCTGTGGGGCATCGGCGCCAAGACGGCCAAGAAGCTC
>DAIOWL010000311.1:0-7641 GCA_036758545.1 Streptosporangiaceae bacterium
CGGACTTCCCCCACTGACAGCATCGCCGAAGCCTGGAACCCAGCGCATCGTCCCGACTGGGCGAACCCGCTGTCCCGTCAGGACAGTACCGTCAGGACAGGGGCCCGGTCAGGTCTCGCGCAGCACGCGGAGGGTCCGCCAGGCCCGGGTGGCGACCTGGAGGTTGAACTGGACATCGGGCAGGCCGAGATCGTGTCCGGACACCTCGCGGATCCGCCTCAGCCGGTATTTGAGCGTGCTGCGGTGCACCATCAGGGCCTGGGCGGAGGCCTGGTAGCTGCCGCCGCGGTCCAGGTACTCGCTCAGCGTCAGCACCAGGTCGGTGCCGTGCGCGGCGTCGTAGCCAATCAGCTCGCCCAGCCACTCCTGCACGAAGCGCTCCATGGCAGCGGTGTCGTGTGCGCTGGCCAGCACTTTGTAGACGCCCAGGTCGTCGAAGATGGTGGCCTGATCAGGGCCGCCGGACGCCCGCTGGATGCGCAGCGCGAGCTCCGCCTCCCGGCAGGACTGCGGGAACTCCTCCACCGCCTGGCAGCGGCCGCCCACGCCGATCCGGCAGCGGTCGCCGTGCCGTTCGGTGACGATGCTGGCCAGGAACCCGTCCCAGGACACCTCGTTGTCGGCCAGCACCATCACGTCGTGCCGCCGCAGCGCCAGCAGCGAGCCCACCCGGGCGGCCCGGGCCGCCCGGCCGACCGCCTCGAAGAACGCGCCGGTCTCGTCGTCTGCGCCGGGCGCGTGCACCAGTACGACCCGGCGCGGCCGGCCGAGATCGTAACCGAGAGCCTCGGCCCGGTTCACCAGCGTGGCCCGGTCCGCGCCGCCGACCAGGTCGAGTACCAGGCTGGTCCGCAGCCGGACGTCGCTCTGGGCCAGGCTCTGCCGCCGGGCCAGCTCCATGGCCAGGACGGTAGTGGCGTGCTCGATCGCCATCCGTTCGGCGTCGCCGGCGCTCCGGTCCCGGTCGCGCACCACCAGCACCCCGACCGGAACGCCGCCGACCACGGCCACCGAGACCAGCCGTTCCCCCTCGCTGACCGGCCCGGCTGCGGACATCGCCCGGTCCAGCAGCCGGTTCCGCCGGTCCGCGCGGTCCCGGGGATAGGGCTCGGGGCGGTCCGGTCCCGCCCAGGCGTGCAGGTTGCCGAACCGGTCCTCGATGGCCGCCGGCAGGTCGGTCAGCTCGTAGACCGCCCGGGCGATGCCCTGCTGCCCCTCGCCGCCGGCCGCCACCCGGGTGAGCCGGTCGTGAATCTCCACGCTGCGCAGCAGCGCCCGGTGAGCGGCCAGCAGCTCGCCGGCCCGTTCCCGCTCCCGGTGGTGCAGCCGCGCGTTGGCCAGGACCAGCCCGGTCTGCTGGGCCAGCACCCGGAGCAGGAAACGCTCGCTCTCCGCCGGGCGCCCCTCCGCGCCGACGACCAGGTAGCCGGCCGGGCCGTGCGGGCCGGCCAGCGAATAGGCCCAGGACCACGCGACGCCGCCGAGCACGAGCGCGCCGCCGGCCGCGGCGGGGTGGCCGTCCGCGGTGGGCAGGACACCGGGCAGGCTCACCAGGCCGGCTTCCCTGGTCGGCACCTGCACGGGCTGCCACCGGCCGTCCAGGAAGATGCCCTCGGTGCGGCAGGGCCCGAGGGAGCCGACTGCGTTGGCCACGACGTCCAGGATGCTGGCCTGGTCGTCCTGCCGGGTCAGCACCATGGACAGGATGAGCACGCTCCGGAGCGCGGAGAGCTGGGCCCGGACCGGACCGTCACGGTCCGGCTGGCTCGCCACTACCGGTTTCCCATGCGGCGGAGGAGCTCACCCACCGGGTCAGGGCTCGTCATGGAGTTCTCCTCCCGACAGCACCACCCTATGCCTGCCCGGCGCAAGGTCCCTGGCCGGGGCGCTACCCATCCGTGCGATGCGCGGCCGCCGTTCACCGGCGCAGGCTGAGAGGCGACAGGAAGGGTGCGTCAGAAACGGAGTGAGACGATGAAATCCGACGCGGAGATCAGGGATGACGTCATCAACGAGCTGCACTGGGAACCGCAGGTCACCGAGCCCGAGGCGATCGGCGTGGCGGTCAAGGACGGGGCGGTGACGCTGACCGGCCACGTGCCGAGCTACGCCGAGAAGCTGGCCGCGGCCCGGGCCGCCGAACGGGTCTACGGGGTCAAGGCCGTGGCCAACGACCTGAAGGTGCAGCTCTCCCGGGCGCCGCGGGACGACTCCGACATCGCCAAGGCGATCGCGCACATCCTGGAGTGGAACGTGCAGATCCCGGAGGGGAAGGTGCACGCCCGGGTGGAGAACGGCTGGGTCACGCTCGACGGCGAGGTGGACTACGACTACCAGAAGCGCGAGGTCGAGCGTATGGTCAACCACGTCCGCGGGGTGGCCGGGGTGCAGAACTTCATCACCGTCCGGCCGCCGGCCAGCCCGGAGGCCGTCGAGGCGGCCATCGAGCAGGCGTTCAGGCGCGAGGCCGAGGTCGACGCGCGGCACGTCAAGGTCGAGGTGACCGACCACACCGCCAAGCTCTACGGGCACGTGCACTCGATGCGGGAGGCGAGCGCCGCGGCGGCCGCCGCGGCCGCCGCTCCGGGCATCGCGGAGGTGGACAGCCACCTGGTGGTAACGCCCTAGCGGGTCGTCCTAGCGCGAGAGCCGGCGCCGCGGCGGGCGGAGCCGGGCCGGTCGCAGCCGCCGCCAGGAGCGGCGGCGGCGCCGGGAGGCGCGTTCCGGCTTGCTCTCCCCGAGCTCGTACCTGAGCCGGTCGAGATGGCTGATCAGCTCGCCGCGCAGCGGCCAGGTGGCCTGGCCGGCCGCGGGATCGGCCCGCATCAGCTCGCCTAGCCGGTCCTGCTGGTCACGGGCCGCGGCCAGGTGCCGCTCCAGCTCGGCCTCCAGCCGGTCATGCGCGCCGGCGTCGTGCTCGGTGGCGAGGCGGCCGTACGTGGTGACCGTGGCGGCCAGCTCGCGCAGCACCGCGGCCAGCCCGCTCCGGACGACCGGGTCGTGCAGCGGGTTCTCCTCCGGCGGCAGCCGGGTGCTGTCCGCCATCGAGCGGGCCAGGACGCGGATCGTGATCGCCTCGTGCTCCAGCGTCTCCAGGCTCTGCCGCAGCGTGATCGGGCTGTACGGCAGGCGCATGCCGCGCGGGTTGAGCCGCAGGCTCTCCTCCGCCTGGCGCAGCGCGTCGTCCACCCGCCTGATCTCGCCGGATAGGGAGCGGGCTCGCGCCAGCCAGCCGGCCGCCGCGTTCAGGGCGGACCCGGCGGCCAGCCCGTCGGCCATCGCGGTCAGCAGGTCGGACAGCTTGCGGCACAGGTCTTCGATGGCCTCCTCGGCCGGCTGCAGCCGCGGCCTGGTGAAGACGAACCCGGCGATCAGGCCCGCGGCCGTGCCGATAGCCGTCTCGACGATCCGGTCGACGGCCGCCGCCCGGCTGGCGTTGGACAGGATGAGCATCGCGCTGACCGGCACCTCGAGGACGGCGTCGCCGAGGTGCAGGGCGGAGCCGACGGCCAGCCCGGCCGCGATCGTGAGGCCCAGGCTCCACCAGGTGAACCCGGCCAGGTCGGCCAGGGCGATGGCGAGCAGCACCCCGATCACCACGGCCGCGACCCGGTGCGCCGCGCTGCGCAGCGTCTGGTACAGGCTGACCTGCACGACGAGCAGCGCGGTGAGCGGCGCCAGGATGGGCTGGGCGGCTCCGGGCAGCGGCAGCGGCAGCGCGACCAGGTAGGCGAAGACGGCGGTCACGGACAGCCGGGCGATGGTCTCCGCGGTCGACTGAGTCCGGTGCCGGACCAGGGTCAGCGTCTCGGGCGCGCGCTGCGCGACCACCCGCGCGGTGGCACCGATCGGGATGACCTTGCGGTGGGTGAATCTGGGCATGGCGAATGCCCCAGCCTGCCGGACTCCGGCCCGGCCGACATCCCCCGTCCGGCTAGCCCGGTGCCACGTCCCGGCAGGGAACTAGCTGGTCTGATGATGTGCGGCCCGCGTCCCCCGGCGAGCATGAGGACATGCGCAGCGGAAGCGAAACGGCGAGTACGCCGGCGTCGACGGTGACCGACCCGCACCTGAGCATGATCCGGCGGGTGTACCCGCGGACACCGAACGGGTGCGAGGAATGCCTCCTGCTCGGGACGGAATGGGTGCACTTGCGGCTGTGCCTGACCTGCGGGCACGTGGGCTGCTGCGACTCTTCTCCGCTCCGGCACGCCCGCGCGCACGCCCACTCGGCCGGGCACCCGATCGTGCGGTCGTTCGAGCCGGGCGAGAGCTGGCGCTGGTGCTATGTCGACGAACAGTACGTCTGAGCCCCGGGAGCTGGTGGAGACCCCGGACCTGAACGGGGCTTACCCCCGGCTGGATGACTCCGGGATCGCGGCGCTCGCCCCGCTGGGCCGGCGCCGCCGGGTGCAGCCGGAGGAGGTCCTGTTCCGGGAGGGGGACAGGGACTGCCAGTTCTTCGTGGTGCTGGCCGGGATGGCGGCGTCGGTCGAGGGCTACGGGACCGCCGAGGAGAACGTCATCAGCGTGCACGGCCGCGGCCGCTTCCTCGGCGAGCTCAGCCTGCTGACCGGGGAGGGCTCCTACTACACCGCCGTCGCGGCGGAGGAGGGCGAGGTCCTCGCCGTGCCGGCCGGCCGGCTCAGGGAACTCGTCGCCCGCGACCAGGGCGTCGGCGACCTGATCCTGCGGGCTTACCTGATCCGCCGGTCGATCCTGATCGGGCTCGGGGCCGGGCTCCGGATCATCGGCTCCCGGTACTCCCCGGACGCCCGCCGGGTCCGGGACTTCGCGGCCCGCAACCGGCTGCCGTACCGGTGGCTGGATCTGGACGGCGATCCCGGCGCCGAGGCACTGCTCGCGCGGTTCGGCGTGGCGCCGCAGGACACCCCGATCGTGATCCTGCACGGGCGGATACTCCGCAATCCCAGCAACGCCGAGCTGGCCGCGGCGGCCGGCCTGCCGACTCCCACCGCCTCACCGGCCCGCTGTGACCTGCTTGTGGTCGGGTCCGGCCCGGGCGGGATGTCCGCCGCCGTGTACGGCGCGTCGGAGGGTCTGCGCACGATGGTGCTGGAGTGCACGGCCACCGGCGGCCAGGCCGGCACGTCGTCGCGGATCGAGAACTACCTCGGCTTCCCGTCCGGCATATCAGGGGCCGAACTGGCCGAACGGGCCATGCTGCAGGCCCGTAAGTTCGGCGCCGAGTTCGTGGTGCCCGCGGAGGCCGCGTTGATCGAGAAGGACGGCGGCCAGTACCTGGTCCGGCTGACCGACGGGTCCTCGGTGACGGCCACGTCGGTGGTCATCGCCACCGGGGCCAAGTACCGCAGGCTGGACGTGCCGCGGCTGGACTATTTCGAGAAGACGAGCGTCTACTACGCGGCCTCGCAGGCGGAGGCGTTGCTCTGCGCCGGCGACCCGGTCGCCATCGTCGGTGGCGGCAATTCGGCCGGCCAGGCGGCGGTCTTCCTGTCCGGGCATGCGGCCCAGGTCACCCTCATCGCGCGCGAGCACGACCTGAGCGAGTACATGTCGCGGTACCTCATCGACCAGCTCGACCGGATCCCGAACGTGCGGGTCATGCTCGGCACCGAGGTACGGGAGCTGCTCGGCGACCAGGCCCTGGAGGCGGTCGCCGTAGCGGACGGCCGGACCGGCGGGCAGAGCGTGCTGCCGGCCCGCGCGCTGTTCGTCTTCATCGGCGTCAGGCCCTGCACCGGCTGGCTCGGCGGCCTGGTCGACCTGGACGACGACGGCTTCGTCCGGACCGGCCAGGACACGGGGCGCTCAGCGCTGGAGACGAGCCGGCCGGGCATCTTCGCCGTGGGCGACGTGCGCAGCGGCTCGGCCAGGCGGGTCGCCACGGCGGTCGGCGAGGGCGCGATGGCCATCAGGCTCGCCTTCGAACGAACCCGGCCGGGATAGCCGGCCGGCGGATCCCCGGAAGGAGAAGCACAATGACTCACGCTACGTGGCCGGACCGCGCCGACGTGCTCGCCCGGGCCAGTCGGCACTGGGGCTGGATGATGGCCTTCGGGATCATATCCCTACTGGCCGGCGTCGCCGTGCTGACCTGGCCAGGCCGGACGCTGATCGTCGTCGCGGTGCTGTTCGGCATCCAGCTGGTGGTGACCGGCATCTTCAGGTTCGTCGCCGCCTTCGCGTCCGAGGACCTGACCGGGGGCACCCGGGTGCTGCTCGCGGTGCTCGGCGTGCTGTCCCTGATCATCGGCCTCTACGCGGTCCGGCACGTGCTGGTCACCCTGCTCGCGCTGGCCCTGCTGCTCGGCATCTACTGGATCGTCAACGGGGCGGTGGAGCTGTTCATGGCGCTGTCGGCCCGCGGAGGGCCTGGGCGCGGCTGGACCGTGGTGATGGGCGTGCTCAGCGTGCTGGCCGGCCTGCTGGTCCTGGTCTATCCGGCGATCTCGCTGCTGACGCTGGTGGTCGTGCTGAGCGTCTGGCTGCTCGTGCTCGGCCTGATGGAGATCACCCTGGCGATCAGGGCCCGGTCGGCCGGGCGCCGGATCGAGGACAGGGAACTGCACCCAGTTTGAGGAGGCGGCCATGCCGGTGATGGGCTTCACCAAGTTCGAGCGCTTCTTCCGGGCCGCGGGCGGCGTCACCGTCGACCGGGAGGACGTTAAGCGTTACCTCGACTTCGTCAACGACGTCATCTACGACCTGCTGATCATCGGCCAGGCCACGGCGAAGGCGAACGTACGCGACGTGATCGAGCCGTGGGACCTGCCGGTCACCAAGGGCCTGCAGGAGAGCACGCACGCGTTCCAGCGGCTGGAGGAGGAGATCGAGCTCCGGGCCGTCCTGGAGTCGCTGGCGGCCAGGCCGCCGCTCGACGCGACCCTGGACGAGGAGACCGAGGCCAGGCTGCCGCTGCTGTTCGGCGGCATCAGCGTCGCGCTGGCCAGGACATTTAAGCTGATCGACGCCGAGCTCAAGGCGGTGCACAGCGAGGAATGGGAAAGGACGTTCAGCCTGTTCAGGCTGCTGATCTGAGATGATGCGAGCCCGCGTGAACCTGATCACCGCCGACCCGGACCGGATGGCGGACACGATCGGCTACATCAAGACCTCGGTCCGCCCGGCGGTAGACAGCATGGACGGCAGCCTGGGGCTGTCGCTGTACGCCAACGCCGAGATCGGCGTGGCGGTACTCGAGTCGTTCTGGGCGTCGCGCGAGGCGCTGATCCACTCCGAGCAGATGGCCGCGCCCCGGCGCACCGACGTGGTGCGCCGGGCCGTGGGCACGGTGAGCGTCGAGCGCTACCGGGTTCCGGTCTACGAGCGGGAGGCGCCGCTGGACACCGCGGCGGGGCTCCGGCTGACCCGGATGGACGTGGACCCCCCGCGGATCGAGGACACGGTGGAGTGCTTCGGCGCCACCGTGGTGCCGCGGCTGGCCGACGCCGGAGGGTTCTGCGGCGCGCTGCTGCTGGTCGACCGGGACACCGGCCGTTCGATCAGCGAGACCATGTGGGCCAGCCGGAAGGCGATGGCGGCCAGCCGCGGCGAGGCGGCCGCGGTCCGGGTCGAGACGGTCCAGTCAACGGGCGCCCTGATCCGGGCGGTCGAGGAGTATGGCCTGGTGTTCAGCACCGCGCGCATCGGCGGAGT
>DAIOWL010000312.1:0-7630 GCA_036758545.1 Streptosporangiaceae bacterium
ATCTTCTCGCCGGTGTCCACGTTCGCCTTCCTGCGCCGCTACGGGAAGCTGTCCGAGCTCACCGCGCGGCACGACCTGCCGTACCACGTGGTCGGTTCGGACATGTCGGGCGTGGTGCTGCGCACCGGTCCCGGGGTGAACGCGTGGAAGCCAGGCGAGGAGGTCGTCGCCCATTGCCTGTCCGTAGAGCTGGAGAGCTCCGACGGACACAACGACACCATGCTCGACCCGGAGCAGCGCATCTGGGGCTTCGAGACCAACTTCGGCGGCCTGGCCGAGCTGGCCATCGTCAAGACCAACCAGCTGATGCCCAAGCCGAAGCACCTCACCTGGGAAGAGGCCGCCACGCCCGGCCTGGTGAACTCGACCGCCTTCCGGCAGCTGGTCTCGGACAACGGCGCCGCGATGAAACAGGGCCACAACGTCCTGATCTGGGGCGCCAGCGGTGGCCTGGGCGCCTACGCCACCCAGTACGCGCTGGCCGGCGGCGCGATCCCGATCTGCGTGGTCTCCAGCGAGCACAAGGCCGAGCTGTGCCGGTCGATGGGCGCCGAACTGATCATCAACCGCAGCGCCGAGGGCTACCAGTTCTGGAAGGACGAGAAGACCCAGGACCCCAAGGAGTGGAAGCGGTTCGGGGCCAGGATCCGCGAGCTGACCGGCGGCGAGGACGTGGACATCGTCTTCGAGCACCCCGGCCGGGAGACGTTCGGCGCCTCGGTCTACGTGACCCGCCGCGGCGGCACCATCGTGACCTGCGCGTCAACCTCGGGGTTCATGCACGAGTACGACAACCGCTACCTGTGGATGAGCCTCAAGCGGATCATCGGCTCGCACTTCGCCAACTACCGCGAGGCATGGCAGGCCAACCGGCTGATCGCCAAGGGCATGATCCACCCGACCATGTCCGCGGTCTACCCGCTGGAGAAGACCGGCCAGGCCGCCATGGACGTCCACCAGAACCTGCACCACGGCAAGGTCGCGGTGCTGTGCCTGGCCCCTCACGAGGGGCTCGGGGTGCGCGACCACCTGCTGCGCGAGGCGCACCTGACCGAGATCAACCGGTTCAGGAGCGAGTAAGAACATGATCGAGCCGAACGGGCCTGGGCCCGGCGCCCCCGCGACGCGGGACAAGCCCTGGCTGATGCGGACCTACGCCGGGCACTCGTCCGCGCGGGAATCCAATGCGCTGTTTCGCCGGAACCTGGCCAAGGGCCAGACCGGCCTGTCGGTGGCGTTCGACCTGCCTACCCAGACCGGGTACGACGCCGACCACGTGCTGGCCCGCGGCGAGGTCGGCCGGGTCGGCGTCCCGGTCGGGCACCTGGGTGACATGCGAGCCCTGTTCGATGGCATCCCGCTCGAGCAGACGAACACCTCGATGACAATCAACGCCACGGCCATGTGGCTGCTGGCGCTGTACCAGGTCGTCGCCGAGGAGCAGGGCGCGGACATCGCCAAGCTGACCGGCACGACCCAGAACGACATCATCAAGGAGTACCTCTCCCGCGGCACGTACATTTTCCCGCCCGGGCCCTCGGTGCGCCTGGCCACCGACCTGATCGCCTACACCGTGGCCCGCATGCCCAAGTGGAATCCCGTCAACGTGTGCAGCTACCACCTGCAAGAGGCCGGGGCCACCCCGGTCCAGGAGATCGCCTACGCGCTGTGCACCGCCATCGCCGTCCTGGACGCCGTCCGGGAGCGGGTCCCCGCGGAGCGGATGGGTGAGGTCGTCGGGCGGATCTCCTTCTTCGTCAACGCGGGCGTCCGCTTCGTCGAGGAGATGTGCAAGATGCGGGCCTTCGCCCGGCTCTGGGACACGATCACCCGGGAGCGGTACGGGATCACCGACCCCGCCCGGCGCCGCTTCCGCTACGGCGTGCAGGTCAACTCGCTGGGCCTGACCGAGGCGCAGCCGGAGAACAACGTCCAGCGGATCGTGCTGGAGATGCTGGCCGTCACCCTGTCCAGGGACGCCCGGGCCCGCGCCATCCAGCTCCCGGCCTGGAACGAGGCGCTGGGCCTGCCCCGGCCCTGGGACCAGCAGTGGAGCCTGCGCATCCAGCAGGTCCTCGCGTACGAGTCGGACCTGCTCGAGTACGGCGACCTGTTCGACGGATCGCCGGTGGTGGAGGCCAAGACCGCCGAGCTGGTGGCCGGCGCCGAGACGGAGATGGCCGAGGTCGCGGAGCTGGGCGGGATGGTGCCGGCCGTGGAGTCGGGGTATCTCAAGGCCCGGCTGGTCGCCGCGCACGCGGCGCGGCGCGCGCGCATCGAGTCCGGCCAGGACCAGGTCGTGGGGGTCAACTGCTTCCAGGCCACCGAGCCGAGTCCGCTCACCGCGGACGCCGACCGCGCGGTGCACAGCGTGGACCCGGCCTGCGAGCTCGCGGTGCTGGCGGATCTGACGCAGTGGCGCCGGCACCGCGACCAGGCGGCTGTGCTGGCCGCGCTCGGCCGGCTCAGGGCCGACGCGGCGCGCCCGGACGTCAACCTGATGGAGGCGACCCTGGCCTGCGCTCGGGCTGGCGTCACCACCGGCGAGTGGTCCTTTGCGCTGCGCGAGGTGTTCGGCGAGTACCGGGCCCCCACCGGCCTGGGGGGTTTGGGGGGATGGAATCCCCCCAAGCGCGGGGGGGTCGCCGGGGGGGTCGCCCCCCCGGGGGCAAATGCGGACCTGACCAAAGTCCGCTTGGCGGTGCGCGCCACCGCGGCGGAGATCGGGGCGGGCCGGCTGCGCCTGCTGCTCGGCAAGCCGGGCCTGGACGGGCACTCCAACGGCGTCGAGCAGATCGCCGTCCGGGCCCGCGATGCCGGGTTCGAGGTGATCTACGCCGGAATCCGGCTCACCCCCGGGCAGATCGCGGCCGCCGCCGCCGCCGAGGACGTGCACTGCGTCGGGCTGTCGATCCTGTCCGGCGGCCACGTCGAGCTGGTGCCCGAGGTGCTGCGCCGGATGCGCCGGCTCAAGGCGGCGGACATCCCCGTCGTGGTCGGCGGGATCATCCCGCCGGCCGACGCCACGTGCCTGCGCGCGCAGGGGGTTGCCGCCGTCTTCACGCCCGCCGACTTCGGCATCACCGCCATCGTCGGCCGCATCGTCGACGTGATCCGGCGCGCCCACGGCCTGGAGCCGGTACTGACAATGGAAGGGTGACGGAAACCGAGATGAGCACCGAGACCACCACGCCAGGCGCCGCGACGCGGCTGCGGCCCCGCCGATCCTGCCTGGCCGTGCCGGGCAGCAACCCGCGCTTCCTGGAGAAAGCCCAGGGGCTGCCCGCCGACCAGGTGTTTCTTGACCTCGAGGACGCCTGCGCGCCGCTGGTCAAGGAGAGCGCACGGCACCTGATCGTGGACGTGCTCAACACCGGAGACTGGGGGGGCAAGACCCGGGTCGTTCGGGTCAATGACTGGACTACCCACTGGACCTACCGGGACGTGGTCACCGTGGTCGAGGGCGCGGGCCAGAACCTGGACTGTGTCATGCTGCCCAAGGTCCAGGACGCCGGGCAGGTCACGGCGCTGGACCTGCTGCTCACCCAGATCGAGAAGACGATGGGCTTCGAGGCCGGCCGGATCGGCATCGAGGCCCAGATCGAGAACGCCCGCGGGCTGATGAACGTCGACGAGATCGCGGCCGCCTCGCCGCGGCTGGAGACTATCGTCTTCGGCCCGGCCGACTTCATGGCCTCGATCAACATGAAGTCGCTGGTGGTCGGCGAGCAGCCGCCCGGTTACCCGGCGGACGCCTACCACTACATCATGATGCGCATCCTGATCGCGGCCCGGGCCCACGACCGGCAGGCCATCGACGGCCCCTACCTGCAGATTCGCAACGCCGGCGGCTTCCGTGAGGTGGCTCAGCGGGCGGCCGCCCTCGGCTTCGACGGCAAGTGGGTGCTGCACCCGGACCAGATCGCCGTGGCAAACGAGATCTTCTCCCCGTCGCAGGAGGATTACGATCACGCCGAGCTGATCCTGGACGCCTACGACTGGTGTACGTCGCAGGCGGGCGGGGCGCGCGGATCCGCCATGCTCGGCGACGAGATGATCGACGAGGCCTCCCGCAAGATGGCCCTGGTCATGGCGGCCAAGGGCCGGGCCGCCGGCCTGCAGCGGACGTCGAAGTTCGAGCCACCCCAGGAGTGAGCAGCATGCAGTTCGGACGGACCTACGAGGAGTTCGAGGTCGGAGCGGTCTACAAGCACTGGCCGGGCAAGACGGTCACCGAGTACGACGACCACCTGTTCTGCCTGCTCACCATGAACCACCATCCGCTCCACCTGGACGCGCACTACGCGGCGGAGGCGACCGACTTCGGCAAGAACGTGGTGGTGGGCAACTACATCTACTCGCTGCTGCTCGGCATGTCCGTGCCGGACGTCTCCGGGAAGGCCATCGCCAACCTGGAGGTGGAGTCGCTCAAGCACGTGGCGCCGACCTTCCACGGCGACACGATCTACGGCGAGACCACCGTGCTGGGCAAGCGGCTCACCTCCCGCGGCGACCGGGGCGTGGTGGAGGTCGAGACCCGCGGCTATAACCAGGACGGCACCCTGGTCTGCGTGTTCCGCCGCAAGGTGATGGTGCCGACGGAGACCTACGTCAAGGAGCGCGGCGGGGAGCAGCCCGGCCGCCCGGAAAGCCCCGAGCCGGCTAGCTGAGGGAGCATGCCATGGGACGCCTCGCGCAGACCGACGGCCTGACCGAGTTCGAGCAGGACATCCTGGCCACCGTCCGGGACTTCACCAACCGGGAGATCATCCCGGTGGCGACCGAACTCGAGCACCGGGATGAGTACCCGACCCAGATCGTCGAGGGGATGAAGAAACTCGGCCTGTTCGGGCTGACCATCGGCGAGGAGTACGGCGGCCTGGGCGCGTCCCTGCTCATCTACGCCCTGGCCGTGGAGGAGATCGCCCGCGGCTGGATGTCGGTGTCGGGCATCATCAACACCCACTTCATCGTCGCGCACATGATCGCCAGGCACGGCACGGACGAGCAGAAGGATTACTTCCTGCCCCGGATGGCGGCGGGCGAGGTGCGTGGCGCCTTCTCGATGTCCGAGCCCGGCCTGGGCTCGGACGTCGCGGCCATCCGGACCCGGGCGGCCCGCGACGGCGACGACTTCGTGCTCAACGGGCAGAAGATGTGGCTGACCAACGGCGGCACCTCCAACCTGGTAGCGGTGCTGTGCCGGACCGACGACGGCCACGACGCCCCGCACCGGAACATGAGCACGTTCCTGATCGAGAAGGAGCCGGGCTTCGGCGAGAACCCGGCGGTCCCCGGCCTGACCGTGCCGGGGAAGATCGAGAAGATGGGGTACAAGGGCGTCGACACCACCGAGTTGCTGCTGGCCGACGTCCGCGTCCCGGCCAGCCGACTGCTCGGCGGCCGTACCGGCCAGGGCTTTTACCAGATGATGGACGGCGTCGAGGTCGGCCGGGTCAACGTGGCCGCGCGCGGCTGCGGCATCGCCCTGCGCGCCTTCGAGCTGGCCATCGGCTACGCCCAGCAGCGGCACACGTTCGGCAAGCCGATCGCCCAGCACCAGGCGATCCAGTTCAAGCTGGCCGAGATGGCGACGAAGGTCGAGGCGGCGCACCAGATGATGGTGATGGCGGCCCGCAGGAAGGATTCCGGCCAGCGGAACGACCTGGAAGCCGGGATGGCCAAGTACCTCGCGTCGGAATACGGCAAGGAGGTCGTGGAGGACGCTTTCCGCATCCACGGCGGCTACGGCTTCTCCAAGGAGTACGAGATCGAGCGCCTCTACCGGGAGGTGCCGATGCTGCTCATCGGCGAGGGAACTGCGGAGATCCAGAAGATGATCGTCGGCCGGCGCCTGCTCGAGGAATACCGGACCACCGGTTAGGGTGCCACCACCTGTCCCTTGCCCACCACGGTGATGCCGCCTGCGGACACCACGAACCCGCGGGCCCGGTCGTGCTCGGAGTCCACCCCGACCGAGGCGCCCCGGCTGACGACGACGTTCTTGTCCAGGATGGCGTTGCGTACTACGGCGTGCCGGCCGATCCGGGTGTTGTGCAGGATCACCGACCGTTCCACCCGGGCCCAGCTGTCCACCCGGGCCCCGGGTGAGAGCACCGACTCGCGCACCAGGCCGCCGGAGACGATCACCCCGTTGCTGATCACGCTGTTGAACGCCCGCCCGGCCCGGTCCCCGTCCTCGTGCACGAACTTAGCCGGCGGCTCCGCGGGCAGGTGGGTCAGGATCGGCCACCGGTGGTTGTAGAGGTTGAACACCGGGTGGACCGCGCACAGGTCCATGTGCGCCTCGAAGTAGGAGTCGATCGTGCCGACCTCGCGCCAGTAGACCTGGTCGCGAGCGTCGGCGCCGGGCACCTTGTTCTGCAGGAAGTCGTAGACGTGCGCGGCGCCGTCCCGGACTAGCCTCGCGATGATGTCACCGCCCATGCTGTGCCCGCTGTCCTCGTCGGCCGCGTCCTTGCGCAGCGCCTCGACCAGCACGGCGGTGTCGAAGACGTAGGTACCCATGGACGCGAACGCCTCGTCCGGCGAGCCGTGCAGGCCGGGCGGGTCGGCGGGCTTTTCCTGGAACGCCTCGATGCGGCGGCCGTCGGCCGCGGCCCGGATCACGCCGAAGTCCGTGGCGGCGGTGCGGGGCACCGGGATCGCGGCCACGGTGACCCCGGCGCCCCGGTCCAGGTGGGCCTGGATCATCTGGTTCGGGTCCATCCGGTACACGTGATCGGCCCCGGCCACCAGCACCAGGTCGGGCCGGTCACGTTCGATGAGGGTCAGCGACTGGTAGATGGCGTCGGCCGAGCCGGCCTGCCAGCGCGGGCCAAGCCACTGCTGGGCCGGCACCGGCGTCACGTAGTTGTCCAGCAGGCTGCTCAGCCGCCAGGTGGTGGTGATGTGCCGGTTCAGGCTGTGGCTCTTGTACTGGGTCAGCACGCAGATGCGCTGCACCCCGCCGTTGACCAGGTTGGACAGGGTGAAATCCACCACCCGGTAGATGCCGCCGAACGGGACGGCCGACTTGGCCCGGTCCGCGGTCAGCGGCCCCAGCCGGCGGCCGGCCCCGCCCGCCAGGACGACGCCCAGGATCCGCTGCCGGGTCATCGGGCTGTCACCCCCGCGATCCGGGAGGTGACGCGGCTTCGAGACGGTCGGCCAGTTCCCGGTGCAACTCCCAGAGCCGGTCCGGCAGGTGCCGGTGGAAGGTCTGGAAGTGCTCGGGGATGTGCTCGGCCTCCAGTTTCCAGGCCTCGGTGTCCACGGTGAGCAGCAGGGCCAGGTCGGCCCAGCTGATGTCCAGGCCATCGAGGTCCAGCGAGCCAGGAACGGGCAGTAGCCCGATCGGCGTCTCGACCGCCTCGGCCTGGCCGTCCAGCCGCTGGATGATCCACTTGAGCACGCGGATGTTCTCGCCGAACCCGGGCCAGACGAACCGGCCCGCGGCGTTCTTGCGGAACCAGTTCACGTAGAACAGCTTCGGGAGCTTGCCCGGGTCGGGGGCGATCTGGCCGATCTTGAGCCAGTAGCCGAAGTAGTCGCCCATGTTGTACCCGCAGAACGGCAGCATGGCGAACGGGTCGTGGCGCAGCTCGCCGACCGTGCCCTCGGCCGCGGC
>DAIOWL010000313.1:0-7615 GCA_036758545.1 Streptosporangiaceae bacterium
CCTGGTCGTGCATGTACTGGCGCGCTAAGGCCGTGGCGGCCGGGCTCCACTCGATCTTCACTGATTGCTGCCGAGCAGCTCGGCCATGACGTCTTCGTGGGAGCGCGCACCTGGCCGCCCAGCAGCCACCCATTCGTCGTGTGCCGCGAGGGTAGCTTCGATCTCGGCCTCTTCCAGGGCTTCCGGGGAAGCGTGGCGTTCGACCGCCCGGAGCCGCCGCAACTCGGCCAGCGGAACGATGGCGGCCGCCTCCCCGCCGAGGTGGATCACCTCGTACGGCTCGGCAAGTTCCGGGCGGTCAGTTGGTTGCACGGTCATACGCACAACTTTACCGGTCGTGGGCATGGCGGACGGGGATAGACACTGACGGCGATGTTGACGGATGCGGTGACGCGGGCAGCCCTGGTCAGCCGGGAACGGGCGTACGCGGGCGGAGCTTGAAGCCCCAGTTCAGCATCTTCTCAGCGTCCTGGGCGCCAGCCGCCACGCCGGTGGGCGGGCTGCCCAGGACGACGCCGATCAGCGTCCGGCCGTTGCGGGCCGCCTCGAACAGCAGGCAGTGCCGGGCCGTGTCGGTGTAGCCGGTCTTGATTCCCATGGCGCCTCGGTACGAGCCGATCGGGCTGTCGGTGTTGTCCCACCAGTACTGGTGGTGCCCGTGCCCCTTCGGCAGGTGGAAGAACCTCAGGTCCACGGTCGACCGGAAGGCCGGGTACCGCATCGCGGCCAGGCCGAGCGTGAGCAGGTCCGACGGCGTGGAGTAGGTCGCGGTCCCGGTGGGATAGGGCAGCCCGTCCGGCGAGGTGAAGTGGGTGTGCGCCATGCCCATCCGGGCCGCGGTCGCGTTCATCCGCGCGAGGAAGGCCGTCATCCCGGGACCGTAGGCGTTCGCGAGGGTATACGCCGCGTCCGCCCCCGACGGCAGCAGCAGCGCCGCCAGCAGCTGCTGCACCGTGAGCACGTCCCCCGGGCGCAGCGACGCGGTTTCGCCGCCGTACTTCCAGGCGTAGTCGAACGCCGCCTTCGGCACCCGGATCTGCTGCCCGAGGTTGCCGCCTTGCAGCACCAGCAGGGCCGTCATCACCTTGGTGACACTCGCCATCGGCCGTTCGGTGCCAAGGCCGCGACCCCACAGGATCTGGCCGGTGGCCGCGTCGGCCAGCACCGCGCCCTTGGCCTTCACCCCGCCGGGCGCGCCGGTCACCTGGATCACCGGGGTGACGGACGGGCTCGGATGGGACGGCGTGGCGGGCGGGCTCGGATGGGACGGCGTGGCGGGCGGGCTCGTCGGGGCGATCGCGACCTGCTTGCCGGGCCGGGGATTGTCTTTCCCGGCCGCGGGCGCGCAGGCCGTCACGCCGGCGGCGATCACGGTAACAGCGATCAGCGAGACGACCCGTGCTCTCAACCGCATGCCCTAGCTATACCCCGCCGGCGAGTGCATGCGCGGACGAGGGGGCAGACACCCCGGTTCGTTCGGTAATAAGGGAACCTCAGCCGGCTTGGGCGGAAAGTGAAAGTTCCGTGCCTGAGCCGGAGATCTACCGGGCATGAGGAACGCACACGCGAGGAGCGTCCGTGGCTGGTGACGAGGATCAGCGGGAACGCCGCTTCTGCCGCCTCTACGAGGCGAACTTCCGTCCGGTACAGGCCTACGCGGTCAACCGCCTCGCCCGTCCGGATGACGTGGCCGATGTCGTCGCCGAGGTCTTCATGATCGCGTGGCGGCGGCTGGCCGACGTCCCGCCGCCTCCGCACGACCGGTTCTGGCTCTACGGGACGGCCCGCCGGGTCATCGCCAAGCGGTACCGCAGCGCCAGCCGCTGGCACAACCTGCTCGGCCGGCTCGCGGCAGAACAGCGCCCCAGGGCCGCAGAATGGGCCGAGGATCCGGCGCGGGAGCGCCTGCTGGCGGCGATCCGCGAACTGAAGCCCGCCTACCGCGAGGCGCTGCTGCTCGTGCACTGGGAGCAGCTCACGTACGCCGAAGCGGCCGAGGCGCTCGGGTGCTCGGTCAACGCCGTCGGCATCCGGGTGCACCGGGCCAAGGAGCGCCTGCGCACGCGGCTCGGCGCCGACAGCCACGCTGACCGGCCCGTTCCTGCCGTCATCAAGCCGAACGGAGTGACCGATGGATCTTGACACGATGCTCGACGAGGCCGCCCCGGCCCGGCATGTCCGCCTCGACGGGCCGGACTCCCCCGCCGCGGTCAGCCTGTACCGGCAGATCATCGGGCAGCCGCCCGCCGCGGCTCGGCGCCGGTATCTCCGCCTGGCCGTTCCGGTCATGGCCGGAGCGTGCGCGATCGTGGCGCTGGCTTTCATCTTTGCCCCGGCGCGTCATGCCACCACGGCGGCCGCGGTCCTCAACCAGGCGGCGCTGACGGCCGCCCGGCAGCCGGCCGCTCCGGTACCCGGGCCGGGCCAGTATGTCTACGTCGAGACCATCGAGGGAGAGCGGGACGGTGCGGGCATCTGCGTTCAGACCATTCGGGTCTGGACCGCTCCGGACGGGTCGGGGCGCGAGGTGGCCAGCGCGCCCACGGGCGCAACCTGCGACGGGGGCACCCCCTCGCAGACCTTCGCCAAGGGTCAGGGCATCGTCACCGCGGACCTGCCGACCGACCCGGCCCGGCTCGAGCAATACATCGTCCGGCACTTCGAAGGCGGCGGCCGGGAAGACGTCGCCGCAACGTTCCACTTCGCCGGCACGTTCCTTCAGGCTGGTGCACCGCCGCAAGTCAGGGCGGCGCTCTACCGCCTGATCCAGAGCATCCCGGGCATCCACGCGCTCGGCCCGATGACCGACAGGCTCGGGCGCCATGGCACCGGCGTGGGCTTCACCGAGTACGGCGTGCGGGACGTGCTCATCTTCGACCCGGCGACCTCGGCGGTCCTCGAGCGCGAAGGGATCGCGGTCGACCCTGCGCGGATCGACATGCCGCCCGGACAGGCCAGGTTCAGCGCGGGCGAGGTCATCAACTACACCGTTTACGCGGCCTCGGGCGTGGTGAACTCCATCGGAGCCGTGCCGTCCGCGGCGGCGTGATGGCGCTTCCGGGCCCGCTGCTCCGGTCGCTGGCTGGCATCGTGGGCGAGCCGCACGTGCTGACCGGCGACGCGACCGCGGGTTACGCCGTGGACTGGACCGGCCGGTTCCGGGGACATACGCCGGCCGTCGTCCGGCCCCGCGACACGGCTGAGGTCGCGGCGGTGCTGGCCCTGTGCACGGACGCCGGCCTGCCGGTCGTCCCGCAGGGAGGGAACACCGGCCTGGTCGGCGGCGGCGTGCCCCGGCACGGCGAGGTCGTGCTGAGCCTGACCCGGCTGAACCGGCTGGGACCGGTCGATCACGAGGCGGCTCAGGTCACGGCCGGGGCCGGGGTCACCCTGCAGCAGGTGGCGGACGCCGACCCGGGCCTGGACCTCGGGATCCTCATCGCCAGCCGGGACAGCGCCACCGTCGGCGGAGCGGTGGCGACCAACGCCGGCGGGCTGCGCGTCCTGCGCTTCGGGCCGATGCGCGCGCAGCTGCGCGGTATCGAAGCCGTCCTCGCGGACGGCACCGTCGTGTCGCACCTGGCCGGGCTGGTCAAGGACAACACCGGCTACGACTACCCGTCCCTGCTCGCCGGGTCTGAGGGCACCCTGGCCGTCGTCACCCGGGCCAGGCTCCGGCTCGTGCCCCGGCTGCGGGACACGGTGACCGCGCTGGCCGGGTTCGGCGTCCTAGACGAGCTGCACGCGCTGGCCTGCCGGGCGGTCCGGGAGGTGCCGGGTCTGGTCTCGGCGGAGTTCTTCACCCAGGCCGGCCTCGACATCCTGGTGGCGCACGCCGGGCTCGCACCGCCGCTGCCGACGCCGGCGGCGGCGTATCTGCTGCTCGAGGCGGCTGGACCGGGTGCGTTCGGCGATCTGGCGGACGTGATCGGAGACCGGGAGGCGGCCGTCGGGGAGTCCGCGGCCGACCGGGCCCGGCTGTGGTCGTACCGGGAACGCCACTCGGAGGCGGCCGGGTTCCTCGGCGTCCCGGTCAAACTCGACGTCTCGGTACCCGCGGCGCAGTGGGTACGGCTCGCCTCCTCGGCGGCGGCCGTGGTGGCCGACGTGGATCCGGGCGCCCGGGTCATTACCTTCGGGCACGTGGCCGACGGGAACGTGCACGTGAACATCGTCCCGGCGGCGGTCGCGGACGGGCGTCACGAGGACGCGGTGTTTCGTTTTGTCGCGTCCCTCGGGGGTTCCATCTCCGCTGAGCACGGCATCGGGGCGCTCAAGGCGCCGTGGCTTCCGCTGGCGCGCACCGACGCGGAACGGGCGCTGTTCGCCCGGATCCGTTCGGCGCTGGATCCGGATGGCACGCTGAACCCGAACGTCCTGCCGCGTTGATCGGGCGGCGGAGCTAGCTGGCGATGGCTACGTGGCGGTGCACGGTGGCTGGGTCGCTGAGCGAGGCGAGCATGCAGGCGGCCAGGTCGGCGCGGGAGACGGTGAATCCGTGCGGCAGGTTGCGGTCGATGGCGGTGCGGTAAGTACCGGTAGCGGCCTTGTCGGTCAGCGAGGGCGGGCGGAAGATCGTCCAGTCCAGGTCGCTGTCCCGGATCTCCTCCTCGCCGTGGCGCATGTCGGCGCAGACATGGCGCAGGAATGTGCGCCGTGCCAGCGGCTTGAGCAGGTAGCGCAGGTAGGGGCTTTCGCCTTCGTCGGCGACGACGGAACCGCTGACCTGCAGGAACCGTCGGGCGCCGGTTTTGTGCATGGCCTGGATGATGCTGCGCACGCTGTCTTGGATGACAGTGGTGGGACCAGTCCCGCGGGGGCCGACCGTGGACAGGACGGCGTCTGCGCCGTCGATGGCCGGGGCGATGGAGGCGGGGTCCATGACGTCGGCGGTGACGGTCCGCAGCCGGGGATGGGCCGGGACGGCCAGGCGGGCGGGATCGCGGACGACCGCCGTGACCTCATGGCCAGCTGCGAGTGCCTGGCCGGTGAGGACGGTTCCGCTGGCGCCTGTCGCGCCGAAGATGGTGAGTTTCATCGTGTTCGCCGTGCCTTCCGGTACATTGATTCTGTAACTCATATAATACGGAGATCATATCATATGGAATCAGTACTACCGGGCGACCCCGACACGGCGCCGCACCGCGGACGGCTGAACCGCGCGATCAAGGAGTCACTGCGGGACCTGGGCGCCCAGCTGTCGCTGCTCAACCACAGCGTCGGCACCCGCCTCGATCTCAAGGCCACCGACCTGGAGTGCCTTGACCTCATCACCCGGCACGGCCCGCTCAGCCCGAGCGCCCTGGCCCGCCGCGCCGGGCTCCACCCCGCCACCTTGACCGGCATCCTCGACCGCCTCGAACGCGGCGGCTGGATCGAACGCGGCCGCGACCCCTCCGACCGCCGCGGCGTCGTCGTCCAAGCGGCCCGCGGCCGCGGAGCAGAGGTGCTGCGCCTCTACCTGGTCGACTCCGGCATGAACACCGCGATGGACCAGATCTGCGCCGGGTACGAAGACAAGGATCTCCAGCTCCTGACCGGTTTCCTGCGCCGCACCGCCGACGCTGCCCGAACCGCCGCCGAAAGGCTCACCCAGGCTGAGCTCGCTGGGGAGGGTGAACGAGACACCCCGCCCGTTCGGTAGTTAAATGGCGTCGGGCCGGGGTGATGACGGTCAGCCTGGGCACCCTGGGTAGGTGAGGGTCGATGAAGATCACTGAGGGGCGCGTGCGGCTGGCGGCCAGTGATGTGGCCAACTTCCTGGCCTGCCGGCGGCTGACGCAGCTGGACCTGCTCAGGGCGCGGGGGGAGCTGCGGCCGCCGTACCCGAGAGACCTCGGCTTCGAGGATCTGGTGCGGCGGGGCGAGGAGCACGAGCGGGCGGTGCTCGAGCGGTTCCGGGCGGACGGGCTCGAGGTGGCGGACCTCGGCGAGGCCGGGGACCCGGCCGGGGCGACGGCGGAAGCCATCCGGGGCGGGGCCGGGGTCGTCTATCAGGGGACGCTGGCCGGAGAAGGCCCCGGGATGGCGCTGTTCGGGCGGCCGGATTTCCTGGTGCGGGCGGACCTCCTGCCCGCGCGGGCCGGGGAGCCGCGGCCGGACGGGATCCACTACGAGGTCGTGGACGCCAAGCTGGCGCGATCCGCGAAGGCCCGCGCCGTGCTGCAGACCGCGTTCTACTCGCACCTGCTCGCCGGCGTGCAACCGATCGCGCCGCGGTGGATGCACCTGGCGCTGGGCAACGGGGAGTTCGCCTCGTTCAAGGTGGATGACTTTGCCGCCTACGAGCGGCAGACGCGGCGGCTGCTCGAGGCCGCCATCGGCGGGGACCCGGCGGCCGAGGTCTACCCGGAGCCGGTCGAGCACTGCGCTATCTGCCGGTGGCGCGATCTGTGCCGTGAGCGCAGGCGAACCGACGATGACCTTTCGCTGGTGGCCGGGATGGCGACGGGGCAGCGGCGGGCGCTGAAGGGCGCCGGGATCTCGACTCGGCGCGGGTTCGCCGGGCTAGCCGGCTTGCCGCGGCTGGACCGGGTGAGTCCGGGCGCCCTGGGGCGCACCCAGCAGCAGGCCCGGCTGCAGGTGGCCAGCGAGGACGACGGGATCATCCGGTACGAGCTCCTGGATCCCGAACGCGACGCCGACGGCGCCCTGGTCGCCAACCGGGGGCTGCTCGCACTGCCCGAACCAGCCGACGGGGACCTGTTCTTCGACATCGAGGGAGCCCGCTACTACTCCGAGGACGGCCGGGAGTTCGGGCTGCAGTACCTGTTCGGCGTCGTCGACACGGCCGAGGCCGACGAGGCGGGACTCCCCCGGTACACCCAGATCTGGGCCTTCGACCGGCCGGGCGAGAAGCGCGCGTTCGAGGAGCTAATCGACTTCATCACCGAGCGCCGCGCGCGCCATCCCGGCCTGCACGTCTACCACTACAACCACTACGAGCCGACGTCGGTGGACCATCTCACCGAGTTGCACGGCACCCGCCAGGAGGCGGTCGGCCAGCTGATGGGCCGGTTCGCCACCCGTGAGGACGAGGTGGACGACCTGTTCCGGCTCGGGGTGTTCACCGACCTGTACCGGGTCGTGCGGCAGGGAGTCCGGGTCGGGGTGGAGAGCTACTCGATCAAGCGGCTGGAGCCGCTGTGCGGGTACGGCCGGCGGGTCGACCTGGAGGAAGCGACGGCCAGCCTGATCGCGTTGGAGGCGGCGCTCGAAGAGGGGACCGCGGCCGGGAACCTGGAACGGCGGCGGGTCGTGGCCGGGTACAACGAGGACGACTGCCGGGCCACGCTGGCGCTGCGGGACTGGCTAGAGGAACGGCGGGCCGAGCTGGCCGGGCGGCTGGACGGGGAGCTGCCGCGGCCGGTCTTCGAGCAGAAGCCGGGTGCCCCGGAGGACCCCGAGGTGACCCGGATCAGGTCGGAGCTGCTGGCCGGCGTGTCCGCGGAAACGCCGGAGGGGCGGGCGCGGGCGCTGCTGGCCGACCTGATCGACTGGCACCGGCGCGAGGACAAGCCCGCCTGGTGGCGGTACTTCTACCTGCGCACGCTGAGCCCGGCCGAACTGACCGGCGAGCCGGACGCGCTGGGCGGGCTCAGCGGCGGCGAGGTCG
>DAIOWL010000314.1:0-7614 GCA_036758545.1 Streptosporangiaceae bacterium
GACGTCGCGAGACGACCGGACCCGCGACGACCGGACCCGCGACGACCGGACCCGCGACGACCGGACCCGGGATGACCGGGTACGCGAGGAGCGGACCGCGCCCGCCGTCAACGGCGACGTGCCGTCGGCCGCCCGCCAGGACATCCCAGGCCGCCAGGACATCCCGGCGCGCCAAGACATCACGTCCCGCCAGGACATCCCGTCCCGTCAGGACCCAGCCCGACAGGACATCTCATCCCGCCAGGAAATCCCCACGCGCCAGGACCACACGTCACGCCAGGACATCCCAGGCCGACAGGACACCACGTCGCGCCAGGACATCACGTCGCGGCCGGACCTCACGTCCCGCCCGGACATCTACGCCGCGCCGACGACCGGCACGCGGAACCGCCCCGAACCGGTCCCGCCCGCCCCGCAGAACCCGGCTGCCCGCGCTCGCTCCGCCGAGGAACCCGCCGCCTACGCCCCGCCCGCCGGACCGGTCCCCCCGGTATCGCCGATGCCGCCGGCACCCCAGGCGCCGCAGAGCAGCCCCGACCTGGCGCCAGGCTCCGACGCCACGCAGCCCGCGGCCAGTCAGCTTCCCGGTCAGCTCCGCCGCCTGCCGTCCGCGCGCACCCCGGCCAGCCCGCCCCAGCACGGCATCCCGGGCCAGAGCCAGAACCAGGGCCAGGGCTCGGCCCGCAGCGCCCCCTACAGCGGCCCTCAGCCGGTGATGAACCCGGCCGGGCCATCCCCCTACCAGGCCCAGAACGCCGCCCCCGCCGTCGGCCTGTCCGAGGCGGTGCAGGCGGCGCACGAGGAGGGCCAGGAGTTCGGGAGTTCGGTGGCCAGGGACGCGCCGGCCCTGTGGCTGGAGGCGGTGCTGGCCCGCAAGCCGCGCATGCCGTCGGACCTGGAGGCCCGGCTGCTGCAGGGTTCGGCGCTGCCGATCGACTTCCTGCTGCACGACGAGGTCCGGCACGCGCTGCGCCGCGGATTCTGGGACGCCCTCGAGCGGACCCGCCGGTAAGCCGCGGTAAAAGAATCGACGCCCGGATTGTCCATGGCAGCGGTGGGTAGGGTGGACAACGTGGTTGTGTTGTCCACCGAACTGTTCGACGCCATCGAGGTCAACGCGGCGCGGACCGGCAACCACAAGCGGGCCGCGGTGCGGATGAGCCGGCTGGCGGTCCAGGCGACCGCGGGCGGCATGTCCCGCGCCGAGGCGCACATGCGGGCGGGGGAGCAGTGGCTGCTCGCCGACGACCCCGCCGAGGCGGTGGAGCAGTTCCAGAAGGCCATCGCCGACCGCGGGCCGACCTTCGACGATCCGCGGGTCTCGCTGGCCCGGGCGATGTTCGCCCTGGGCCGGAACGACGACGCCGACAACCTGCTCCGCGAGGTGCGCGAGTCCGACGCCCGCACCCTGCCGCGTGCCTGCGACCTGGTAGCCGAACTCCTCACCGAGCAAGGTGACCTCGAAGGCGCCCTCGACTGGGCCACGGCCGGCGTGGACGCCTGCCTGGCCGGCGAGGACCGGGACGAGCTCCAGCTGCTGCTCCGGCTGCGCTACCGGCTCCGGGTCGACCTGGGCATGCCCGAGGACGACTACGACAAGCTGCTGGACGAAAAGAAGGCCGGCCCCGCCGCGGGTAACTAACACCCTGCGGACAGGACCGGCCCAACAAACTAGCGCTGATAAAACTCGCGCCGGCAGACTAGCGAGCAACCTCGGCCCGTTCGGAACCCTGATCACGCTTGACGCTGAGCGCGTCCCGCGCCTGGTCGACGTCGACCACCACCTCGTCGCCGTCACCGATCTCGCCGGACAGCAGCGACCTGGCCAGCTGGTCGCCCACGGCCGCCTGCACCAGGCGCCGCAGCGGCCGCGCGCCGTACACCGGGTCGAAGCCGGTCAGCGCCAGCCACTCCCGGGCCGCGGCGGTCACGGTCAGCGTCAGCCTGCGCCCGGCCAGCCGCTTGGCCAGGTGCTCGACCTGCAGGTCGACGATCTGGCTGAGCTCGCTGGTGGACAGCGCGTCGAAGACGATCACGTCGTCGAGCCGGTTCAGGAACTCGGGCTTGAAGGCCGAACGTACCGCCTTCAGCACCGCCTCCCGCTTGGCCGCCTCGTCTCCGAAGGCCGGGTCCGCGATGAACTGCGACCCCAGGTTCGAGGTCAGCACCAGGATCGTGTTCCTGAAGTCCACCGTGCGGCCCTGGCCGTCGGTCAGCCGCCCGTCGTCGAGCACCTGCAGCAGGACGTCGAAGACCTCCGGGTGCGCCTTCTCCACCTCGTCCAGCAGGACCACGGTGTAGGGCCGGCGGCGGACGGCCTCGGTGAGCTGGCCGCCCTCCTCGTAGCCCACGTAACCGGGCGGGGCGCCCATCAGCCGGGCGACCGAGTGCTTCTCGCTGTACTCGCTCATGTCGATCCGGATCATGGCCCGCTCGTCGTCGAACAGGAACTCGGCCAGCGCCTTGGCCAGCTCGGTCTTGCCCACGCCGGTCGGCCCGAGGAACAGGAACGAGCCGGTGGGCCGGTCCGGGTCGGACACGCCGGCCCGCGCGCGCCGCACCGCGTCGGAAACCGCCTGCACGGCCCGCGTCTGGCCGATCACCCGGTGGCCGAGCTCCTCCTCCATCCGGAGCAGCTTGGCCGTCTCGCCCTCGAGCAGCCGCCCGGCCGGGATGCCGGTCCAGGAGGACACCACGTCGGCCACGTCGTCGGGGCCGACCTCGTCCTTCACCATGGGCGCCGTAGCCGGGATCCCGGCCGCGCCGGTCCCGTCCATTTGGGCCGAACGGGCGGCGTTGCTCGCCTCCTCCAGCTGCTCCCTGACCGCGGGGATCTCGCCGTGCCGCAGGCGTGCGGCGGCTTCGAGATCGTGGTCGCGTTCGGCGCGCTCGAGCTGGCCGTCGAGTTCGTCCAGCCGCTTCTTCAGCTCGCCGACCTTGTTCAGGCCGCCCTTCTCCTGCTCCCAGCGGGCGACCAGCGCGTTCAGCTGCTCCTGCCGGTCGGCCATGGTGGCGCGCAGCCGCTCGAGCCGGTCCTTGCTGGCCGCGTCCTCCTGGTTCTCCAGCGCGAGCTCCTCCATCTTGAGCCGGTCGACGGCGCGCCGCAGCTCGTCGATCTCGACCGGCTGGGAGTCGATCTCCATCCGGAGCCGGGAGGCGGACTCGTCGACCAGGTCGATGGCCTTGTCCGGGAGGAACCGCGCGGTGATGTACCGGTCGGACAGCGCGGCCGCGGCGACCAGCGCCGCGTCCGAGATCTGCACCTGGTGGTGCGCCTCGTAGCGGCCCTTGAGCCCGCGCAGGATCGCGATCGTGTCCTCGACCGAGGGCTCGCCCACCAGCACCTGCTGGAACCGGCGCTCCAGGGCGGGGTCCTTCTCGATCCGCTCGCGGTACTCGTCCAGCGTGGTCGCGCCGACCATGCGCAGCTCGCCGCGGGCCAGCATCGGCTTGAGCATGTTGCCCGCGTCCATCGCGCCCTCGGCCGCGCCCGCGCCGACCACCGTGTGCAGCTCGTCGATGAACGTGACGACCTGGCCGTCGCTCTGCTTGATCTCGTTCAGCACGGCCTTGAGCCGCTCCTCGAACTCGCCGCGGTACTTGGCCCCGGCCACCATCGAGCCGAGGTCCAGCGCGATCAGCCGCTTGTTCCGCAGGGACTCGGGCACGTCGCCGGCCACGATCCGCTGGGCCAGGCCCTCGACGACCGCGGTCTTGCCCACGCCGGGCTCGCCGATCAGCACCGGGTTGTTCTTGGTCCGCCGGGACAGCACCTGGATGACCCGCCTGATCTCGGCGTCCCGGCCGATGACCGGGTCCAGCTTGCCGTCCCTGGCCGACTTGGTCAGGTCAACGCCGAACTTCTCCAGCGCCTTGTACGTGTCCTCCGGGTCCTGGCTGGTGACCCGGGCGCTGCCGCGGATCTCGCCGAACGCCTTGAGCAGCGTGTCGGGCGTGGCGCCCGCCGCGGCCAGCAGGGCCTTGGCCTCGCCGCCGTCGGCGGCCAGGCCGACCAGCAGGTGCTCGGTCGAGATGTACTCGTCGTTCAGTTCCCTGGCCCGGCTGGACGCGGTGGCGATAGTCGACTGCAGCGGGCGGGAAATCTCCGGCGCGCTCAGCGTGGCGCCACGGGCCCGGGGGAGCCGGGCCAGCCGCTCCTCGGCCTGCTTGGCGACCAGCCCCGGGTCGGCGCCGACCACGCGGAGCAGCGGGGCGGTGGTCCCGTCCTCCTGCTCGAGCAGCGTCAGGAGCAGGTGCAGCGGGTCAACCTGTGGGCTGCCGTCCGCCGCGGCGCGCTGTATCGCGGTGGACAGCGCGTCCTGGCTCTTGTGAGTGAGCTTGTCGTTCATCTAATTATCTCCTCTGGGCGGCGCGGACTCGCCGGCCGGCCCAGCTATTGGTTCCCAGATCGCGACCCGGGCGCTGCGCACCGGCACGAGCCCTTCGCGGCCCTCGCCCCCGGATCGGGTGTCACTGCCACTACGGCGCAACTCGGCCAGCCGGGCCGCCACAGCGCGGGTGGATTCGAGCTCCACCCGCAGCTGTGCGACCTCGGCGTGCAGCTCGGCGACGAGCCTGCGCGCCTGCTCGAGCTCCCGGTGCTGGTCCAGGAGCATCTTGATGCCACTGAGGTTCACGCCCTCCCTGGACAGCCGCTGGATCTCGCGCAGCGCCAGGATGTCCCGCATCGAGTAGCGCCGCCCCCGGCCCTGGCTCCGGCCCGGTGATACCAGGCCGAGCCGGTCGTAGGCGCGGAGGGTCTGCGGGTGCATGTCGGACAACTGGGCGGCCACGGAGATGACGTACACCGGCATGTCATCAGAGAGCTCGTAGGGATTGCTCATGTCATCTCACCTCTTCAGGCCTCCTTGGCCCGCTCGAGAAGGTCCTCGCGCGGGTCCTGGCCGGCCGTGGCCTCACGCAGCTCCTCGATCGCGCTGCGCGCCTTGCTGTTCAGATCCTTCGGCACCATCACCTCGACGGTGACGAGCATGTTGCCGGTGGTGCCGTCCTTGCGGCGCACCCCCTTGCCGCGGACCGTGAAGGTCCGCCGGTTCGGGGTGCCCTGCGGGATCCGGATGGTGACCGGAGCGCCCCGGTGCGACGGCACCTTGACCTCCGCGCCGAGGGTCAGCTCGGCGAACGTCACCGGCACGGTCACCGTCAGGTTGGCCGCCGACCGGCCGAACACCGGGTGCGGCTTGACGTGCACCCGGACGTACAGGTCGCCGGCCGGGCCGCCGCGCTCGCCCGGAGCGCCCTTGCCCGCCAGCTTGATCCGCTGGCCGTCCGCCACCCCGGCCGGGATGCGCGCCTGGATGGTGCGCGAGCTCATCGCCCGGCCGCTGCCCGTGCACGACGGGCAGGGGTCGTCGACGACCAGACCGCGGCCGTGGCACTCCTTGCAGACCTCGGACATGCCGAACGAGCCGAGGTTCCTGCTCGACTGCCCGGTCCCCTGGCAGGACGGGCACATGCGCGGCACGGTGCCTGCCTTGGCACCGGTGCCGTGACACGTCGGGCAGGGGCCCTCGCCGGTCAGCCGAAGCGCCACCGTGGTCCCGTCGATCGCGTCGCTGAAGGTCAGCGTGGTCTCGGTCTCCACGTCGGCGCCGCGGCGCGCCCGGTTCTGGGTGGTCGTCCGGCCGCCGCGGTTGAATACCCCGCCGAAGATGTCGCCCAGGCCGCCGCCACCGTCGTTGGTGCCGCCGAAGATGTCGCCGAGGTCGAAGCCGCCGAAGCCGCCCTGCTGCCCGGGCCGGGAGCCGGTCGGCACCCGGAAGCCGCCGCCGAACAGCGAGCGCGCCTCGTCGTACTCCTTGCGCCGCTTCTCGTCGGACAGCACCGAATACGCCTCGGAGATCTCCTTGAACCGCTCCTCGGCCGAGGCGTCACCCTTGTTCGCGTCCGGGTGGTACTTGCGTGCCAGCTTGCGGTACGCCGCCTTGATCTCGGCCGGCTTGGCGGTCTTGGAAACCCCCAGGGCCTTGTAGTAATCCTTCTCGAGGAAGTCTTTAGTGCTCATCCCGCCTGCCTCGGCTGTCTAGTTTCCTTCCTCGGCGTCCGGCCACTCGACTTCGTTGCTGGCGCCGTCCGGACCCGTCGCGGGTGCCGCGACGGCGACCTTGGCGGGCCGCAAGATCCTGTCCCCGACCTTGTATCCGGGAAAGATGATCTCAACGCAAGTGTCCTCGGCGACGTCTGGCGAATCTGTATAGGTCAGCGCCTCGTGGATCTTCGGGTCGAACGGGTCGCCCTTTTCTCCGTAGGTCACCAGGCCGAGCCGGCCGAGCGCCGCCAGCAGTGAGTCGGCGACCTTCTCGAAGCCGCCGGATAGCTCACCGTGCTCCCGCGCCTGGTTGATGGCGTCGAGCACAGGGATCAGCCCGGTCAGCGTCTTGACGATGGCCTGCTCCTGGACGGCGGCCCGGTCGCGGTCGACGCGCTTGCGGTAGTTGGCGTACTCCGCCTGCAGCCGCTGTAGGTCGGCCGTCCGCTCGGCCAGCTGGGCCGCCACGTTGGCGGCCTGCTTGCCGTCCTTGATTACCTGCCCTGTCACCATTTCCGAGGCCTCTTCTGGGGACTCCTGCGTTGCCGCGGCGTCCCGTTCCTCCTGCTTGTCATGCTTGTCTTCGGGTTGGCCCCCGTCGGGATCACCCTCCTGGGTACCGCCTGCCTCGGGGCTGGCGGCCGGCCGGCCGGCACCTCTGGTGCCGGCCGGCTTGGATGCCGCGTGCTTCCCCCGAACCTGGCCGGTAACCGGGTCGATGCGCCGGTGGTCATGAACGACCGGACCGGAGCCCGTTTCCTCGGAAGCTGGCATTAGCGCTTCTCGCTCTCGCTGTCACCCTCGTCGACGATCTCGGCCTCGACGACCTCGTCGTCATCCTGGGTGTCGCTGCTGCCGTTGGCCGACTCGGACTGCGAGCTGGCCTGCTGCGCCTGGGCCTGCTGGTAGATGGCGGTCCCCATCTTCTGGCTGACCTGCGCGGCCCGCTCGCTGGCGGTCTTGATGGCCTCGGTGTCGTTGCTCTCCAGAGCCTTCTTCACCTCGGCCAGCGCCTCGCGCACCTCGGACTTGATGTCCTCGGGCACCTTCTCCTCGTTCTCACCGAGGAACTTCTCGGTCTGGTACACCAGCGAGTCGGCCTGGTTGCGGACCTCGGCCTCCTCGCGGCGCTTGCGGTCCTCCTCGGCGTACTCCTCGGCGTCCCTGACCATCTTCTCGATGTCGTCCTTGGGCAGCGCGGACCCGCCGGTGATCTGCACCGACTGCTGCTTGCCCGTGCCCAGGTCCTTGGCGGACACGTTCACGATGCCGTTGGCGTCGATGTCGAAGGTGACCTCGACCTGCGGCACGCCGCGGGGCGCGGGCGCGATGCCGGCCAGCTCGAACATGCCGAGCTTCTTGTTGTAGGCCGCGATCTCACGCTCGCCCTGGAAGACCTGGATCTGCACCGACGGCTGGTTGTCCTCGGCGGTGGTGAAGATCTCCGAGCGCTTGGTCGGGATCGTGGTGTTCCGCTCGATCAGCTTGGTGAAGATGCCGCCCTTGGTCTCGATGCCCAGCGACAGCGGGGTCACGTCGAGCAGCAGGACGTCCTTGACCTCGCC
>DAIOWL010000315.1:0-2542 GCA_036758545.1 Streptosporangiaceae bacterium
GTCGTCATCGTCGCAGGCTCGGTCAACCTCATCTCCGGACTGTTCCGGTAACCCCGGCCAGAGGATCATCAAGTGCGGCGGCTGCGGGCCTCCGGCAGGCGGTAGACGCGGGCGGCGGTCCCGCCGAAGACATCGGCCTGCTCGTCCTGGTCCAGTCCCGCGGCCAGTTCCTGCGCGGCGGACACCACCTCGGCGTAGGAGGCGGCGAGCAGGCAGACCGGCCAGTCGGAGCCGAATATGACCCGGGACGGCTCGAAGGCGTCGAGGATCACCTCCGCGTACGGGCGCAGGCCGGCCACCGTCCAGCCCGGCCGGCCGGCCTCGGTGACCATCCCGGACAGCTTGCAGGACACGTTGGGCAGGGCGGCGAGCTCCCGGACCAGCGTGGCCCAGGGCTGCAACGCGCCGGAGGCGATGGGCGGCTTGGACAGGTGATCCAGCACGAAGGTCAGTCCGGGCAGCGCGCGTGCGGCCTCGATGGCGGCGGGAAGCTGGCGCGGCAGTGTCAGCAGGTCGTAGACGAGGCCGGCGTCGGCTACCGCGCGCAGGCCCCGCCGCACGTCCGGGCGGGCCAGCCAGCCCGGGTCCGGCTCACCCTGGACCAGGTGGCGGATGCCCGCCAGGTTTGCGCCGCCAGGTCCCGAGCGCAGCGCGGCGAGCGTCTCGGCCACGGCGGCGCAGGTGAGGTCGGCCCAGCCGACCACCCCTGCGACCAGATCCTGCTCGCCCGCCAGGGCCAGGAACTCGGCTGTCTCGGCCAGGCTGGGTAGCACCTGGACGAGGACCGTGCGGCCGATCCCGGCGGCTTTGGCCTGCGGCGCGAGGTCAGCCAGGGTGAAGTCGCGGCGGATCGCGTCCATCTCGGGGCCGTCGAGCCATGGCTGCGGGCGCCGGGCGAGTTCCCAGAGGTGGTGGTGTGCGTCGGTCCGGATCATGACAGCTCCGTGGTGCTGGCGTGGACGATGTCTCCCGGGATGTCGTCGCCAGGAGTAGAGGCGAACGGGGGTAATCATGGCGGTGTGCCCGCTCGTTCGGTATGAATATGGTCTTAACCGGTCTGGTCGAACGGCGTGGCGTAGGACGGGGTCCGGGTGCGCAGGGCCAGCGTGAGGGTCAGGCGGATGCGGGTGGAGGCGGGCAGGCGTACGGTCAGCCAGGGCTCGCCGACGTCGGCGTGGTGCTCGATGACGGCCGGGTCGCCGTGCCCGTAGTCGTACAGGCCGCCGAGCCAGGCGCGGTCCTGGCAGGCGGTGTAGCGCACGGCCTCGATGGTGTGCTCGGCGAACGGGCCGGCCTGCACGATCACGGTCCGGTCCTGCTCCGGGTGGAGGTTGACGAGGTCGACGACGGTGGCCGCCGGGTCGATCGCGGAGACCAGCGCGGCGACCGAGGGCGGCAGGCCGGGTCGCCGCCGGTCGGCGTCGTAGTAGCGGACCCGGGCCTGCTGCAGCCCTCCGTTGTAGATGACCTGGGGGCCGCCCCAGGTCAGCTGGACCAGGGCCTCGGTGACGACCGGGTTGCACTGCTGCCACAGGTGGATGCCGGCCTCGGAGACGTCGGTGTCCCGGTAGGCCTGGATGCGGGCGAGCCGGTGGCGGACCTGGGCCTGGGCGGCGGCCAGGATCTTCTCGGGGTAGTCCGGGTTGCCGCCGGTGAGGAACGCGAACCAGGGCTCCTCGTGGCCGGCTTCCTCCTTGCTGCGGAAGGAGCGGACGGTGCGCCAGTCGTACCCGGCGGCCTCGCGCAGGTCCTCCAGCCGCCGCCGGTCGGCTGGGTGGTTGCCGTGGTGCCACAGGGCCATCGGGACGGACGCCAGCATCGGGTTGTAGTCGAACCAGCCGCCGTCGCTGTGCCGGAACGGGACCAGCAGGGTGGGGGTGGCCGCGGCCTCGGCCAGCTGCGGGTACCACTTGGAGGCAAGGGAGGAGTCGGATTCGGCGAACGCCATCACCTTGCCGCGGGAGATCAGTGCGTCCAGGGCCGGGCGCACCAGGTCCAGGTAACCGTCGTCGCCGGTCGCGGCGGCGGCGGCCAGTGCGGCGATGGCGGCGGCGCTGCCGACGCTGTACCAGCCGTGCGGCCAGGACCAGCCGTAGTGGCCGCCGTACCAGCGTCCGCCGAGCAGGCTGCCGACCACGCCGTCCGGGCCGGTGTTGTCCGGCACGATCCCGTCGTTCGCGGCGGCACGTTCCCGCCAGCCGCCCACGTACTGCTCGATCCAGTCCCGGTAGCGCGGGTCGCCGGTCAGGATCCAGGCGTTCAGGACGAGCCCGGCGGCCGCGAGGTTCACCGCGGTGTCCCCCGCGCCGATGCGGGCGGTCATCTCGCTGGTCAGCCGGGGGTCCCGGGCGCGTTCTGGCTCGGGCGCGCCGTCGGGCAGCAGCCAGTCGAGCGGGAAGCCGTAACAGCGTGCCTCCTGGTCCAGCCAGGGGTAGTGCGGCCCGTCGAACAGGCCGGTGCGTCCCGGGTCCGAGCCGTTGTGAGGGCGGCGGATGATGCGGCGGGCGGGGTCGTAGTTGCCGTGGGCGGGATCGACGTACAG
>DAIOWL010000315.1:2642-7598 GCA_036758545.1 Streptosporangiaceae bacterium
CCGCTCGGCCAGCGCCCAGCCGGGCGGCTCGAGCAGCGGCACCGACGCCGTGATGCTGGTGTGCGTCATGGTCACTGCTTCACCGCTCCGCCGAGCATCCCGCGCACCAGCGCCCGTTGCGTCACCAGGAACACGATCGCGACGGGGATGACGGCGAGCAGCGTGGCCAGTGCCAGCTCCGGCCGGAAGATGTTCACCTGCTGACCGCCGCCGCCCTGAGCCGGGTTGAAGGAGGGGGTCGACGACAGCAGGTCCGAGAGACCGACCTGGATCGGGTACTGCGACGAGTCCGCCAGGACGGCGTACGGGAGGAAGAAGTTGTTCCAGTCGGCTACGAAGCTGAAGAAGAAGACGAGCGCGACGATGGGCTTGGCCAGCGGCAGCGCGACACGGCGGAACGTCTGCCACTCGCCGGCGCCGTCCACGCGCGCCGCGTCGAGCAGATCGCGCGGTATCGCGGTCGCGTAGTAGAGGTACGCGAGGTACACCCCGAACGGGAAAAACGAGAACGGCAGGATCACCGAGAGGACGCTCCCGATCAGGTGCAGCGCGTTGAGCTCGAGGAAGATCGGGAGCACGAGCGCCGCGGCCGGCATGATCATCACGACGAGCGTCAGCGTCAGCACGACCCTCCGGCCGGGGAAGTTCCCGAGGGCGAGGCCGTAGCCGGCCGGGATCGCCGTCGCCAGCACGATCGCCGTCGCGCTGAACGCGTACAGCAGCGAGTTGCCGATCCAGAGGCGATAGATGTGGTCGCTGAAGGCGTCGAGGTGGTCCCACGCCAGCACGACCTGGTGGAAGCTGCCGAACGAGAGCGGGTTGCTGGTGACGAGCGCGCCATCGGCCTTCGTCGGGGCGAGAATCAGCCAGCCGATGGGTATCACGAAGAAGACGGCGAACGCCGCGAGGATGACCAGCCGGAGGCCGCGCGCCGTAACCCGCATCAGCCCTCCCTCCTGAACAATCCGGTGCGGGTGACGATCAGCACCGCGGCGAGCAGGCCGATCACGAGCAGGTCGACGGCGATGGCGGCGGCCTCGTTGAAGTCCCCGTACCGGAAGGCCAGCTGGTACGCGAGCTGATTCGGCGACCACGTGTCGGGGACGAGGCCGAGGCTCGCCTCGTTCACGAGCTGCGGCTCGATGAAGAGCTGCGTCCCGGTCGCGAACGACAAGATGATCATGTAGGCGATCCACTTGCGGATCAGCGGCAGCTTCAGCCGGAATGCGATGGTGAACGGGCCCGCCCCGTCGATGCGGGCGGCCTCATCTAGCTCGTCCGGGATCGTGTTCAGCGCGCCGTACATGACGACGATCCAGCCGCCGGCGCCGGTCCAGAACGCGATCATCGCGAAGACGAACGGCAGGTGCCCGGGCGCGATCGACTGGACGAACAGCTGGACGCCGAACACGTTATGCTCCAGGAACGAAAACGGGCTGACGGCCGGGTCGAGCATGAACAGCCAGACCAGGACGGACGCCGCGCCGGCCAGCGCGCCCGGCATGTAGAACAGGAAACGGAAGCCCGTAGAGGCCCGGTTGGCGCGTCCGTGCAGGAGCAGCGCCAGCCCGACGACGAAGACGATCAGCGCCCCGAGCCAGACGCTCGTGTACTCCAGGATGTGCTCGAAGGCGGGCAGGAAGCGGTAGTCCGTGAACGTCCGCGTGAAATTCCCCGCCCCGGCCCAGCCGCCGCCGCTTGTGGTGAAGGCGAGGACGAGCGCGTAGATCATCGGCGCGATCCCGAACCCGATCAGGAACGGCAGGTAGGGCAGGATGAACGACACGCCCGCGCCGGTGCGGCGGCCACGGACCGGCGCGCCGTGGAGGCCACGCGGTCGCGTGGCCTCCACGGGCGCCGAGGTCAGCGCGGGTGAACTCACTGGCTGACCTGATACCCGGCTGCCTGCGCCGCCTGGCTGAGCGCGTGGCCCAACGCGGGCATCAGCGAGCTCAGCGACTTGCCCGCGACCAGCTGGGTGACGACGGTGTTGGACCACACCGGCTGGTCGGGGTAGGTGACCAGGTTCCACCCTGACCAGATCAAAGACGCCGCGGCCTTCAGCGCCGGCGTCGGATCGGCGGCGAAGTAGGGGTTCGCGGCCAGGGTCTTTAGCCAGGTGTTGGCCAGGGGCGCATAGGCCGGGTAACCGGGCCTCGCGTTCGCGCCGGGCGGATTGAACACGGTCGTGGCCCACTGGACGAAGTTGGCCGCCGTGGCCAGGTTCTTCGAATGCCGGGAGATGATCCATGGGCCGCCGCCGACCTGGCCGGTCGTGACCGGCGTCTCGTTCTTCCACTGCAGCGGCATCGCGGCGGTGATCTGCCCGGCCGGGATGTGCAGCGCTGCCTGGAAGACGGCCTGCCCGTACCAACTCGGCCCCGGCATCATCAGGACCTTGTCGTTGGCTCCGCCGTACTTCTTGGCGAAGTCGGGGGTGAACACGCTCAACGGCGGCACCGTCCCGTTCTTGATGAGCGGGGTGAGCAGGCTGGCCATCTCGGTGCAGTGCGTATCGGAGGTGTTGATCAGCAGTTGGCTGCCTTGCAGCTTCTCTAGCGGGCACTGGTTGCCCCAGAAGTAGATCCAGTGGCTGAACGACTCCCCGCTGGTCCCGATGACGTAACCCGGGTGCTGGGTGGCGACCTTCTGGCCGATTGCCGCCCACTGCTGCCATGTCGTCGGAACTGCGTAGCCGAACTGGGTCATCAGCTTCTTGTTGTACCAGAGCACCACCTGGGCCAGGTTGTCCTGGAGGCAGTACTGCGTGCCGTTGATCGTGCACTGCGTGGTCGAGGGTGAGGGCCACTGACTGAGGATGCTCTGCGGGATGAGGCCGTTGATCGGCGCGGCGAAGTCGAACGGCTTCTGCGCCATCCAGACCGGGTCATTGACCTGCTCGCTGAAGATGACATCCGGCCAGCCGCTGCCGGTCCGGTTCCACAGCTGGATCTTCGTCTGCATCGTCGTCGCGCCGTTGGCGTCGCCGTCGAAGCTGACGATCTTCACGTGCACGTTCGGATGTGCTTTGGCGTAAGCCTGCGCTACCGGCAGCCGGACCGAGTCAACCCAGACGGTCAGCGAACCGCCGACCTTACCGGAGGTCGAAGCGGTTGCCGTACCAGCCTGACCTGATGTCGGTGAGCTGCTACTGCAAGCCCCGACGGCGACAGCCATCCCGACCGCGACCAGTGAGGTGAACATGGTCCGTCTCAGCCGACGCGACAAGGACCACAGCCGCGTGGACCCCTCGAAAACCCTCATACCTCGTCCTCTCGTGTTACAAGTTCCCTGTCCGCCGCCACGACGGGAGGACAACAGAGCCTGATGAGTACTACTAATGCACCGTCTTCTGGGCACGTGGCAGACCGGTTCACCTGGTAACCGGCGGCCCAGTGAACACGTCATGAGGTGCATGTTTCCCTGCATAAATTAGGACAGCACTGAGCGGTCTCGTCAAGATATAGGAATACCTATTTTCAGCCATTCAGCGGAATCATCGGGTGATATATGCACAAAAATACTATTTGTCCGGATCCTAGCGCTGATAATAAGTAGTATCTATCTTGCCACGGCTGTCGCATATGGATAAGATCGATGCCAGGCCAGCAGGCTGGACATCTGCGATGCGTGCCCGGTAACGATGGAAGATAGAACCCATGGACGGTGTTCCGCTGACGAGCGACCGGGTGGAGGCTCCTGCGCCCGACGGCGGCGGCCGCAGGACACCCGGCATCTACCGGCCCCGCTACGAGCTGGTGGCCGAGCAGATCCTGCAGCTGATCAGCGAGTTCTCCCTGCAGCCCGGCGACCGGATGCCCACAGAGAAGGAACTGGCCTCCCGGCTGGGCACCAGCCGCACCGTGGTACGGGACGCGGTCAAGATCCTCTCCGCGACCGGCCGGGTCAGCGCCCAGAAGGGCCGCGGCCTGTACGTCGCGGACAGCGAAAGCATGCTCGGGGCCAGGCAATGGGGGGGATTCTTCGTACCCACGAACCTGGACCACATCTTCATGCTCTTCGAGTTCCGGCGCGCCCAGGAGATGCAGGCCAGCAGGCTCGCCGCCAAGCGCGCCAGCCCGTCCGAGCTGCGGGTGATCGAGGCCGCGGTCCAGGCCTGCCGCCACGGCTACACCAGCGGTAACAACGCGGAGTTCGAACAGGGAGACGACGCCTTCCACCTCGGCGTCGCCACCGCCTCGCACAACTTCTTCCTCGTCTCCGCGGTTCGCGAAGCACGCATGCTGCAGCGCCAGGCCAGCGTCATCGGCCTGCGCGGGCTGGGCGGCCACGCCGACGCCGCCGTCGGCGAGCACGAGGCGATCTACCATGCGATCCGGGACGGGGAGCCCGAAGTGGCCGCCCAGGTCACCTCCGTGCACCTGGACAACACCCTCGAGGACTACCGCCGCGAAATCCAGCGCCGCGTGTTCGGCTGAAGGACCTGGAAACGGAAGACGCCTAGCCGGCAGGAGGACATGGCACCGCGATGAAGACTGGAGCCGGATGACGGGCTACAGGCCAGGCAGCATGCCAATGCGTCAGATTCCGCTCGGAAGGACCGGGCTGCGGGTCTCCGAGATGATCTTTGGCGGCGCCCCGATCGGCGGCCTATATGCGCCGGTCACAGACGATCAGGCCGCCGCGGCCCTGGAAGCGGCGTGGACGGCGGGCATCCGTGCCTTCGACACCGCACCGCATTACGGCGTCGGCTTGTCTGAGCAGCGTATCGGGCACTTCCTGAGCGGCAGACCACGCGAGGAATATGTTTTGTCCACCAAGGTCGGCCGCCGGCTGGTGCCCGCGACCGGTGATGTCGAGGGCGCGGAAGGCTTCTACGGCACGCCCAAACTGGCACGCGTGCGCGATTACAGCCGCGACGGCGCCCTGGCCACTTTGGAGGGCAGCCTGCGGCGGCTGGGCACCGACCACATCGACATCGCGCTCATCCACGAC
>DAIOWL010000316.1:0-3810 GCA_036758545.1 Streptosporangiaceae bacterium
TCGTCTTACCGGTGAAGCCCGACGCCTCCTTGGCGGGGATGGGCGAGTCCGAGCCTGCGAAGTTGACCGTCCCCGAGGCCAGGTCGGTTCGGCCCTTGCCGGAGCCGCCGCCGCCGTAGTTGACAGTCATGTTCGGCTGGACCGACTTGAAGGCCGCAATGGCTTCCTGCTGGAAGGTGAGCTGGAACGTGGACCCGCTCGCGTTCAGCGTGCCGCTGAGCTTGGAACCGCCCGACGAGGAAGACGCACCGCCGCTCGCGGACGATCCTCCCGCCGTGGAACTGCTGCTCGACGAGGAGCACGCGCCGAGGGTAAGCGCCAATGCGACGACGGAAACCCCCGCCGCAGTGACCTGCTGTCTGTAGCGAAGCCGCATATTCAGTACTCCTTTTTCCGGCCGCAATGAGAGCAGCCTCGGACGGCCGGTCAGCCTTTGAACCGTGGTGTGCGAATCCAGTCTGTCCGGGTCGGCGGTACCTGCGGGCAAACGGAAAGTGGACAGAAGGGGACTAGAAAGTTAAGTTATGGTGTCTTGGCCCGGATCCGATTATTAGCCGGAGCGGAATTGGCGGCCTGTGACTACCTAGGGCTACCGTGACGCGGGTTTCGCCTGTGCGCGCTGGCGGCCCGATGCGATGCCCGCTGACCTCGGTCTTTCCGTCTGGCTTCCGGGATCCGCGCGGCCCCCGCGCATGAGCCATGCTAGCTGCGAGGAGGCGGTCCGGCCGTCGCCCGGCGACGCATCCGTTCAGTTATATGACATCAAGTGGCCGTCTGCTCGTTCCTCTTGTATTCATCTTCCGTTTACCTACGCTGCATATCAATGGGCGTGGGCCGCCAAGACCTTGCTGACCGCATGGCGGTCGAAGACGGGTGAGGCAACGGTGTCATTGAACGCGGGAAAGGCGCAGCTGCCTTTCGCTGACCGTGGCTGCGGCTGCCGTCGTTGCCCTGACCGCCGCTGCCGCCGTCCATCATCACCCTGTCCGATGCGCAGATCGCGAAGATCAGAGGCTGAGACAGAAATATGACCGCTGGCGCCGCCGGACGTGACCACCACCGGGTCCCCCCGCAGTCGGCCCCGCCGCCCGCGGAGGCGTCGCCGCCGGCGAGCGGGCCTGACGTGACGGGAGCGCCGGTCCGGGCCAGCACGGTGCTGGCCGACCGGATGGCGGCCGCGCTCGTGCACCGGGAGCCAGGCTGGCGACTACCCCGCCGCACCGCGCTGGCCCGGCGGTACAACGTCAGCCTGACGGAGATCGACGCCGCTCTGGGTGATCTCTCCCGGCGGTCCCTGGTCCGGCGGCTGCCCGACGGGCAGTTGTACCGGGCCAGCCCGGCCGACTACTGGATCCCCCTCGAGGGTGCGATTGGTCTCGGTACCCGGCTGGATCCGATGGGCGGCACGATCGCCTGCCAGACCCGGCACGTCTCGACGCGTGACGCGCCCCAGGATGTGGCCTGGGCTCTGCACCTGCCCTGCGGCGCGCCGATCCGCGTAGTCCGGTGCGTCTGGGTGTCCGAGGGGGATCCGGCCGCCGTGTCAACGGCCTACCTGAGCGACCCGCTGGCCGGCCAGGACACCGGGCTAGGGCCGGAGGCAGGTCAGGAGGCGGACCAGGAGTTCCCGTCGCTCGGCACGGTGCTGAACGCCGTGCCCGCCGCCGCGGTGACCGTGGAGATGTCCCCGCCGCAGCCGTCGATCGCCCGCAGCCTGCGGTTGTCGCCGGGGCAGCCGGTGATCACGGTCACGGTCAGGTTCGACGACCCCGCCACCGGCGAGCCCGCCGGGCTCACGGTGGTCATGCTGAAGCCGGAGCTGTTCAGGGTCGCGATCGAAACCTCGGAGGCGCCGGCGGTCAAGCCGTTAGCGGCCTCGCCGGAGCCAGTATCGCGGCGGCCATATCCTGATCCCAGCAAGGAGCGCCGCTGCCTGTAACCGGAGATGCTCATGATTGCGAACAACGCTACTGAGGCGCCAACTGAAACGTCCTCATTACATCTGGCCGCCCGGAGGGCGTGCCTGCCTGGACAGGCGCGCGTTACACCTGGGACGCTGGGAGCCGAGACGCCGGCCAAGGTCGTGACAGAGGCGGAGCAGATGCCACGGCGTGCCCGTTACCTCGTCCCCAGGGGACTTCCCCGCCGCGACGAGGTTATCGCTGTCTGCGTGGTGGTCGTCGTCCTCGTGCATCTCCTGTTCGCCCAGCTCACGATCGTTATCGCCGCCGTGCTCTACCTGATCACCAGGGTGACCCGGTGGCGCCTGTCCTGGCTGACGGTCCCGGCGGCGGCCGGGCTGGCGTGGACCGCGGCGGTCGGCCCGCGGGCCGCGGCGGCCGGCTTCACCGCCGGACCCGCCCAGATCGTGGACTACCTGACCGCGAGCGGGCACCAGGCCGACCATCTGCTCCACTTCACCGACGCGTTCAGCGGCCTGGGGTCGTGGCTGCCCCGGCAGCTGCCGCTCGCCCTGCTGGCCGGTGCGGCGGAGGCTGCCCTGGCCGGCTGGCTGACCTGGCTGCACACCGACGAGTCGGATCTGCCCCCGGCCAGGCCCGGCCTGATCGTGGCGGCCCGTCGCGCGGCCACCGTCCGCGCCATCCGGGCTGGCGGCGTCGTGACCAGGGACGGCGGCTGCCTGGGGGTCGCCGCCGAGTCCGGCGCCCGGATCACGGTGTCCTGGGCCGAGGTGGCCGGAGGCGTCTCGGTGTGCGGTTCTTCCGGGCCGGACGTGCTGACCACCGGTTTTCAGCTGGTCCACGCCGCGGTCCGTCGGCGCAAACCGGTGCTCGCCGTCGACCACACGGCCGATCCCGAGCTGACCGGCAAGCTGGCCGCGGTCTGCGCGGCCGCCGGCGCGCCGCTGCTGGTGTTCGGCGAGGACGGCGCGGGCGGCGCCGGAATCCGCGCGGCCTGCTACGAGCCGTTCCGGCATGGCGCTCCCGGGCGGCGCGCCGCGCTGATCACCGCCATGCTCAGCTGGGACGGGCCGGGCCGCCAGTACCGGCGCAGCTGCGTCTCCTACCTCGAGGACGTCTTCGAGCTGCTCGACGCCGCACCCGGCGACGCGCGCGTTCCCGTGCTCGACGACGTCATTCACCTGCTCAACCCGGTGGCCATGCGAGCCCGCATGGAGTACGTGCCCGGGGCCTATCCGCGCCGGGAGGTCCTGGCCGAGCGGGTCCGGGTGTCGACGAGCCTGGTCACCGCCGAGCCTGCCACCATCGCCGAGATGGGCCGGCAGCTGCGGGACGTCCGGGCGTCCCCGTTCGGCCGCTGGCTGCGCCCGTCCCCGGACGGCCAGGCGGCGGACATCGACCTCAGCCGCGACGTGGCCGAACGCGCCGTCGTGCTGTTCCGGCTCGGCGGGCCGCGCCCGGCCGAGAGCTGCGCCATGCTCACCCGCCTGGTCTGCCAGGACCTGCTGGCCGTGGGCTCGGCGCTGACCGGGATCGGGGTCGACGGCGACGGGATCATCTGGCTGTCCGAGTGCGGCGCACTACCGCGGCCGCCGGTCTCCGAGATGATCGCCCGTGGCCGGGATACCGGCTTGCCGGTCCTCGCGGCCACCACGTCGGCGCAGATCGCCGCCGATCTCGCGGACATGGTCAACGTCGTGGTGGCGCACCGGACCCAGGACACCGCCACGGCGGCGCGCGTGGCCCCGATCGCACCTGACCCGGCCGGGGAGAGTGACCCCGCCACGGCCGGCACCCTCGGACCAGGGTCGCCGGCCGCGTTGCGGGACGGCGAGTTCCTCCTGGCGGTGAAGCACCCGCCCCGGCTCGTCCCGCGCGGGCTCCTGGT
>DAIOWL010000316.1:3910-7592 GCA_036758545.1 Streptosporangiaceae bacterium
CCCGGACCGGTCGGCTGTGCCTGGGATGGCAGTACGCGACCCCGTTCCCCGAGCCGGGGCCGCCGCCGCGCCGTCCCACGCCGCCCGCGCAGGAACGGCTCAACCCCGACTGGGCGACGGCCCAGCGTCGCGAGGAGAGCCTGCTCAACCGGCCGCTGAAGGCGGCCTTCGGCGTCGCCGTCGCGCTCGGCCTGACCTCGTTCGCGCTCGGCGCCACCGGGGTGCTCCACGTCCTGGTGGCCGGGCTGGGGGTGATCTGCTGCCTGCTGATCGCCGCGGTCAGCGGATACGCCATCTGGCAGGGCGAGCGAGCGCTCCGCTCAAGGCTGGCCTCCGAGCAGGCGCGGGTCGGCAAGCTCCGGGCGGCCCAGGAGAGCCGGCTGTTCGCCTGGCAGGCCGAACACGCCGACCGGATGCGGGAGTGGCAGGAACTCCGGATCGCCTATGAGCACCAGAAGCGCTGGTACGCGGTCTGCGCCCCGGACGGGGTGCAGCGTGTGGATGTCGCGGGCGGTACGCTCTCCGGCTGGTCCGCGATGCTCACCACGGCCGGCGCGAACCTGCTGGCCGCGGGCGGCGAGATCACGGTGCTCGACCTGACCGAGGGCTCGGTCGCCCTGGACCTGATCGGCTTCGCCCGGGCCTCGGACATCGATCCGCTGGTCTGGGTGCTGCCGGACGACCTGCCCCGGCTGGACCTGGGCACCGGCCTGGGCCGGGACGCGCTCGCCGACCTGCTGGCCCAGGTGGCCAGCGTGACCGACGAGCAGGCTTCGGCCCGGGACCTGTCGCTGGACACCTCCGTCCTCGGCTGGGTCATCGACGTGCTCGCCGAGAATCCGCAGCGCCAGGCCACCGTCGCCGCCGTCACCGCCGGGCTGCGGGCGCTGGCCCAGGCCGGCGATCCGCGCGACGACGTGGCCGCCGGGCTGATCACCGCCGGGCAGGCGGACCGGCTGACCGCGATGTTCGGCCGCGCCGCCACCGAACGGGTGGTCCTCGAGCGGGCCTGGATCCTGGAAGCCCAGCTGCGCAAGCTCGCGCCGATAGGCAGCGCGCTGACTCCGCTGCCCCGCAGCGCACTGCGGGTGGTCGCCCTGGGCAGGCGGGTGGGCGCCGTGGGGAGCAGGGTGCTCGCGACCTACCTCTCGGTCGCGCTGACCCACCTGCTGCGCGACACCGACCCGGGGCAGCCCTGGCGGCACACGCTGTTCGTGCTGGGCGCGGACAAGCTGCGCGGCGACGTGCTCGACCGGCTCAGCGACGCGTGCGAGCGGTCGGCGACCGGGCTCGTGCTGGCCTATCGCGGCATCTCCCCGCACGTTAGGCAGCGGCTCGGCCGGGGCAACGCGGCGGTCGCCTTCATGCGGCTCGGGAACGCCGAGGAGGCCAAGGCCGCGAGCGAGCAGATCGGCACCGAGCACCGCTTCGTCCTCTCCCAGCTCACCGAGACGGTCGGGGTGTCCGTGACGGACACCACCAGCAACGCCTACACCAGCACCACGGGGTCGGCGGACTCGACCGCTACCTCGTGGTCGGAGAGCGAGGGCCTGTCCCGCAGTACCGGGCATGGCCACAGCGGCAGCGTGCTGCTGCCGTCGCAGACGAGTGTCTCGCGCAGCGTCCAGACCGGTGATTCGCGGAGCACCAGCGAGAGCGAGTCGGTCAGCACCAGCGTCAGCACGAGCACCGCCTGGGGGATGACGACGTCCAAGGCGGCCGGGGACAGCGAATCGCTCGCCCGGGCCATGCAGCGTTCCCGCGAATTCCTCGTCGAACAGCACGAACTCCAGCAGCTCCCGGCCAGCGCGATGATCATCACGTACGCGGGCCCGGCGGGGCGGCAGGTGGTCATGGCCGACACCAACCCAGGCATCGGCGGATTGGGCGGCGCCACCGCGCTGACGCTCGAGGAATATCGCGGTCTGCCCGTCGCTGGCCCGGCGAAGCGAGAACCGCCGCCCGGCCGGGATGATGCGCCGCGCCGGGTGAACTGGCGCCGGGACCGGCCGCCGCCCAACCTCGGGCCGCCGCCAGAACGCCTGGACTGGCGCAAGCGACGCTCCTGACCGGGCCGGGACCGCACCGGATCGTGGCCCCGGCCGGCGACCCGGACGTGTGCCGCACCGTGACCGGATAGCATCGGGCGCGATGAGCACGAGCAGCCCGCCGTCGCGGCGGTACAGCCTCCCCCTCCGCGCCCGCCTGGCCACCACCGTCGGCGGCGCGGCCGGCCGGGCTTCCCGGCTGGCCGGGCGCGGCGACGGATCGGTCATCGGCGGGGTCATCGGGCTGCGGCTGAAACCCGATCTGCTCTCGCTGCTCGCGCGCGGGCGGCAGATCGTCCTGGTCACCGGGACGAACGGGAAGACCACCACGACCAGGCTGATCACGGCGGCGCTCGGCGCGATGGGGCAGCAGATCGCGTCCAACGCGTTCGGCGCGAACATGGAAGCCGGGCTGGTTTCCGCGCTCGCCAAGGCCCCGGACGCCACCCTGGCCGTGCTCGAGGTGGACGAGAAGTACCTGCCGGCCATGCTGACGGCGACCGGCGCCCGGGTGGTGGTGCTGCTGAACCTGAGCCGGGATCAGATGGACCGCGCGGCGGAGATCTGGATGCTCGCCCGCCGCTGGCGGGCGGCGCTGGCCGCCGCCCCGGACTGCCGGGTGATCGCGAACGCCGACGATCCGCTGGTGGCGTGGGCCGCCGGGGAGGCTCGCCAGGTCACCTGGGTGGCCGCGGGCCAGCGCTGGCACGACGACTCCTGGTGCTGCCCGAACTGCGGATCGCACCTGCGCCGCGACGGCGAGGACTGGTACTGCGGCGAGTGCCCGAACCGGCGGCCTCCGGTCCGCTGGGCGCTCGTGGGTGACGAGGTGATCGACCCCTCCGGCCGGGCCCGGCCGCTCGACCTGGCCCTGCCCGGCCGGGCCAACCGGTCCAACGCCGTGATCGCGTTCGCCGTGGCGGAGGTGTTCGGCATCAGCGTGACCCAGGCGGTGGACCCGGTCCGGCAGGTCAAGTCGGTCGCCGGCCGGTACACGCAGGTGGAGCGGCACGGCACGGCGCTCCGGCTGCTGCTGGCGAAGAACCCGGCCGGCTGGCTGGAGGCGCTCGACGTCCTGGTGCCGCCGCCGGTGCCCGTGCTGCTGGCGGTGAACGCCCAGACGCCGGACGGGAAGGACACCTCCTGGCTGTGGGACGTGGACTACCGCAGGCTGCGCGGCCGTCCGGTGTTCGTGGCCGGGGAGCGCAAGCTCGACCTCGCGGTCCGGCTGGAAGCCGACGAGGTGGCCTTCCGCATGACCGAGGGCATCGACGAGGCGATCGCGGCCGCCCGCAGCCCGTCCATGGAAGTGATCGCCAACTACACGGCGTTCCAGCAGATCCGCGCGGCGCTCGGGCGCGTCGGCTGAGGGGAGGCACGATGAGTGAAGGCGGGTACCGAACGGGCCCGGCCCACCGCGGTCCTTCGGCCATCCGGCTGGTCTGGGTCTACCCGGATCTGCTGAGCACCTACGGCGACCGGGGAAACCTGCTCGTGCTCGCCCGGCGGGCCAGGCTGCACGGCTTCCCGGTCGAGATCGCCGAGGTCAACTCCGACCAGCGCGTCCCCGTGGACGGGGACATCTACCTGCTCGGCGGCGGTGAGGACCTGCCGCAGATCCTGGCCGCGCGCCG
>DAIOWL010000317.1:0-7533 GCA_036758545.1 Streptosporangiaceae bacterium
TCACGGTGGGCGGGCGGCCGGTCATGATCATGGCCTTCACGGTCGCGGACGGCGCCATCACCGCGATTCGCACGCTGACCGACCCGGACCGGCTGGCCCAGGTCATCCCCTCGTGGGTCGTGTAAACATAGGTACAGGCCTGCAGCCGCCCGATCACGCCGCTCTCGGCGGGCTGCGGTGGGTCGTGGGTTCGCCTGGGGGCGGAGGCTGGTGCTCCCGTCCGGGCCGGGTCTACGATCTTCAGACCGCGATGGCCTCCAGAGGGGGAATCTCGATGACGCTTTACATGTACCAGGCCTCCTATACCGCAAAGTCGATGGCGGCTCAGCTCACCGAGCCGCACGACCCCATGGAAGCGATCGGGCCGACACTGGAGGACCTGGGAGCCACGATCGTGGTGGCCGGCTTTCCGTTCGGCGAGTACGACGTGCTCATCGTGTATGAGGCAGCCGATGATGTGACCGCCGCCAGCGTCGCGATGGCAGTTGCCGCCGCGGGCGAGGTCAAGTCGGCCAAGACCACGCGGCTGCTCAGCGGGCAGGAATGGCTCGAGTCGCTGCGCAAGCGCAGGATCGTCACCCGAAATCTGCGCCAGCAGCACAACCGTCCGGGCCAGATGCCGAAACCCTCATAGACCGCGGCCGCCTAGCTGGCGTCGAGGAACGGCGTGATCAACGCGAGCACTTCGCCAGGACGGCGTGTCACGCCGACGTGCGTGGTCCCGGGGAGCACGGCGAGTTGCGCGTCCGGCAGCAACTCGAACATCTCCACCACGTCGGGCAACGGCGAGAAGTCACGGTCGCCGAAGATCAGCAGGGTCGGCACCTGCAGTGATCGCAGCTCGTCGGTCCACCCCGGGAACTCGTGCACCATGGCCGAGTTCCTGGCCGCGAACTCCTCGAAATGCGCGGGGTCGGGAGCGACCGCGTCGTAGGCGTCGCGCATCTGCTGGAAGTCGGCCGGCGTCGGCATGCGGTCATCGTCCAGCGGCGCGCTCTCCCGGCCCGGCGGGCGGTGGGCGTCGGCCGAGGCGACAATCAGCTTGCCGACCCGGGCCGGCGCGCCGAGCGCGACCGCGTACGCGACCAGGCCGCCGAGGCTGAAACCGAACAGATCGGCCTGGGCGATTCCCAGGTGGTCGAGCAGCGCGACGACATCATCGGCCAGCGCCTGGATCGTCATCGGGCGGTCGGTATCGGCGGTGTGCCCGTGGCCCTGGAGTTCCACCGCGATCACCTGCCTGCTCGCCGCGAGGGGTTCCAGCAACGGCCCGAAATTGAGGTCGATGGTCATCAGGCCACCGTGGAGCAGGACGAGCGGCCGACCGGAACCATGCGTCTCGTAGTAGAGCTGAAGGCCATTCACTGATGCGTAGGTCATGCCGGGTATGACGGTACGCGCACCGCGAATTCATCGCGAAGCGCTCCTGACCGGGGTGGGCGGAGCCGGCGAGGTGACGGGACTGTCATGCGCCGGGAAACCGGTGACAGGCAGGGCCGCGTAGTGATCGGCGGAGATCAGCCAGTCCTCAGGAGGAGTGCCATGTCCACCATCACCGTTCGCGCCCTGCGCGCCGCCGTCGTCGTCCCGCTGCTCGCAGCCAGCGCCTTGATGGCCTCGGTAGGTCATGCCAGCGCGACGATCAACACGAACGACACGGACCGCCCGAAGATCTCTGCGGGCGACCGCGACTTCGGCAATAAGGATTTCTGGGGCTTTCTCAGCGGCGGCATCGTCAACTGGGACGAGACCGACTCGGGAACGAGAAGTACCTGTCCTAAGTTCACGCCGTGGATCAGCGGCATCCTCTACCTCAACAACCTTTCCCACGAGTCAACCCGGGTCGAGGTCGACTACCACGACAGCCAGCACAATGAGCTGTACACGTGGGACTCGGCCACCTTCATGCCGGTGGACAACAAGAAACACGAGTACGTCATCAGCGACGCCGTCTACGGCAGCTATGACCTCGACCACATAATCATCAAGGTCGACGCCTTCGAGAACGGGTCGTGGAAGACAAAGGGCACGGCCGTCGAGTACCGCCCGCTGGATTGCACCGACGACTACCCGCCGATCGGGGGATAGCCGACTATAGCCGCGTCGGTCGGCAACTGGCCAACGTTACAACGGCCCGGTTATGACCGGAGCCGGGGGCCGGCCGGCGCGTTTCGGTTCAGCCTGGCGTGGCGTCCGGAGCTGGGGAGACGGGGGCGGGGCGGCGTTTGCGGGGGGCGGCGGAGCGGGGCGGCAGGGCGCGCATGTGGTCGCGGACGCGGGTCATGATGTCGCCGAGGTGGTGCAGGTCGTCCTGGGACAAGGAGTCGAGCAGCAGGCGACGGGTGACGAGGACGTGGCCGGGGAAGACGCGGCCGAGGAGGGCTCGCCCGCTGTCGGTGATGGAGACCAGGGTGGCGCGGTCGTCGGCGAGGCTCGGGCCGCGGGTGATGAGGCCGGCCTTCTCCAGCAGGGCGGCCTGGTAGGTCAGGCCGCTGCGGCTGTAGACGACGCCGTCGGCCAGCTCGGTCATGGTCAGCTGGCCGCGGGCGGCGGCGAGGCGGGCCAGGAGCTGGAACTGGACGTAGCTGAGGTCACCCTCGGCGCGTAGCTGCTGTTCCACGCTGTGCTGGAGCAGGCTGACGGCTTCCATGAGCGCGAAGTAGGTGTCCAGTTCGGCGGCATCGAGCCCCGCGGCGTCGTCCGCGCCGGTGCCGGACTGTGGATCGCTCATCCCATCACCGTACCTGTTTCGAATTCCAAGCATGTGACGAGCATCACGCGCGAGAAGCATTGCTTCGAAGTTGAAGCAAGGTAAGGTCGAGCTTGCTTCAAGTTCGAAGCACAAGATCGGAGGAGAGATCATGAAGGCAGTGCGTTACCACTCCTACGGTGACAGCGGCGTCCTGGTCTACGAGGATGCCGACCGTCCGGTGGCCGGGGCGGGGCAGGTGGTGGTGAAGGTGGCCGGCGCCGCGTTCAACCCGGTGGATGTCGCGATCCGCGCGGGCTTCATGCAGCAGGTGTTTCCGCTGGCCTTCCCGCACATCCCGAACTTCGACGTGGCGGGTGTCGTCGCCGAGGCCGGCGAGGGGGTAAGCGGCTGGAGCGCCGGGGACACGGTGGTGGCGTTCCTGCCGATGACCGCGCCTGGCGCGGCCGCCGAGTACGTCGCCGTGCCAGCCGACCTGCTGGCTGCCGCGCCGCGCACCGTGCAGCTGACCGATGCCGCGGCCCTGCCGTCGGCCGGCCTGACCGCCTGGCAGTCGCTATTCGAGCACGCCGGCCTGAAGGAGGGACAGAGCGTCCTGATCAACGGGGCGGGCGGCGCGGTCGGCGGGTACGCCGTGCAGCTGGCCAAGCACGCTGGTGCCATCGTCATCGCAACCGCCAGCGCGCACAGCGCGGACCGCGTCCGTTCCTACGGCGCGGACCAGATCATCGACTACACCGCCGCCCCGCTCCTGCCGACGGTGGCCGGGCAGCGATTCGACGCGGTACTCAACCTGGTGCGTACGGATGCAGAGGAAACAGCGGCCCTGGCGGACCTCGCCGCCGACGGCGGTGCCTTCGTCAGCACCACCACTCCGGGCCCCGAAAATCCCGGGCGCGGGGTGCGGGCGGTGCGGGTGTTCGTGCGCAGCGACGCCGGCCAGCTCGCCGGGCTCGTGACCCGCGTCGACGCCGGCGACCTGAAGATCGACGTCGCCGAGCGGCGGCCGCTGGCCGACCTGCCCGCCGTCCACGACCAGGCCGCCGCCGGACGGCTCCCCGGCAAGACCGTCCTGACTCCCTGAACCCGAGGAGGAAATATGAGCAAGCAGCAGCGAGACGCCATCGACGCGGCCATGCGCGCCGAGCCGTTCGACCCGAACCAGAGCACGGCCGGGCACCGGAAGTCGTTCGAGGCTCTCCTGGTCCGCCCGTACCCGGCCGATGTCACCCCAGTCGACGTGACCCTCGGCGGAGTCGACGCCATCGAGCTGACCGTCGCCGGCCAGGCGGCGGAGCCCGCCGTGCTGTACTTCCACGGCGGCGGGTACGTCGCCGGATCCGCCCGGACCGGCACGCACCTGGCGGCCGAGCTGGCCAGGCGCACCGGCGGCCGGGCCCTGTCCGTGGACTACCGGCTCGCCCCGGAGCACCCCTACCCAGCCGCGGTGGAGGACGGCCTGGCCGCCTACGCCGGGCTACTCGAGTCCGGCGCCAGCCCGTCCCGGGTCCTGGTCGCGGGTGACTCGGCGGGAGGCGGGCTGGCCGTGGCCACCCTGCTCGCCGCGCGCGAGCAGGGCCTGCCGCAGCCCGCCGCCATCGCGGTCTTCTCCCCGTGGGCCGACATCTCGCGCTCTGGTTCCAGCATGCGCACCAAGGACGGGGCCGACCCCCTGTTCAGCTACGACGCCATGGGCTGGTACGCCGGCCGGTACGTGCCAGCCGGGGACCGCTCCGCCCCGCTGGTCAGCCCGGTCTTCGCCGCTCTGGCCGGCCTTCCCCCGCTGCTGATCCAGGTCGGCTCCCATGAGGTTCTCCTGGACGACGCCGTCCGGCTGGCCGCGAACGCCGGCCGGGACGACGTCGAGGTGACGTTGCAGGTGGCCACCGAAGGCACGCACGTCTTCCAGTTTCAGTTCGGAGCGCTGGACGAGGCCGACGAGGCCATCGACGAGGTCGAGCGGTTCTTCAGGCGGCACCTCAGCTAGCTGCCTGTGCCGCCGGCCCGCCGGGTAAACGAGTGGCACGGCCTACGGTCGCTTGAAATGATCCATGACATGGCAAAGGCGCTGTTGACGCCGCGAGCAGTGGATTTTCCTCGCTGGTATCAGGACGTGATCGCAAAGGCTGAGCTGGCCGAGAACGGGCCGGCCCGCGGTTCGATGGTGATCAGGCCGACCGGTTACGCGTTGTGGGAGCGAATCCAGCGCGAGCTCGATGACCGGATCAAGGCGGCTGGCGCCGCCAACGCGTACTTCCCGCTGCTCATCCCCGAGTCCTACATGCGGCGCGAGGCCGAACACGTCGAGGGGTTCAGCCCCGAGCTGGCGGTCGTCACGATCGGCGGAGGCAAGCAACTGGAGGAGCCGCTGGTCATCAGGCCCACGAGCGAGACCGTCATCGGTGAGTCGATGGCCAGATGGATCGAAAGCTACCGCGACCTGCCGCTGCTGCTGAACCAGTGGTCCAACGTGGTGCGCTGGGAATTGCGGCCTCGCCTGTTCTTGCGTACCACTGAATTTCTCTGGCAAGAGGGCCACACGGCGCACGTCAGCGAGACGGATGCCCACGACTATGCCCACCGGATCTTGCACGACGTCTACGAGGACGTGCTGGTCAACGTGCTGGGCATACCGGTTGTCGTAGGCCGCAAAACCGTGCGGGAACGCTTCGCGGGCGCCACGTCGACGTACACGCTCGAAGCGATGATGGGTGACGGCAAGGCGCTCCAGATGGGCACCAGCCATGAGCTGGGCCAGAACTTCGCGCGTGCCTTCGGGATCGATTACCTCTCTGCCTCCGGGCGGCGTGAACTGGTGTGGACCACCTCATGGGGAATCACGACCCGCCTCATCGGCGGCATCATCATGGCTCATGGTGACGACCTCGGGCTCCGCGTGCCGCCCCGCCTGGCCCCGGTGCAGGCCGCTGTCCTGGTCGTGCGGGACGGCGATGGCGTCGCCGAGGTTGCGCACACCCTGACGGCAGCGTTGCGCGGCGCCGGAGTACGGGTCGAACTCGACGAGCGGGTCGGTGTGCCGTTCGGCCGCCGCGCGATCGATGCCGAGCTCAAGGGCTACCCGGTCCGTATCGAAATCGGTCCGCGCGATATCGCGGAAAGCCGGGTCGTGCTGGTGCGCCGGGTGACCGGGGAGAGGATCGCGGTCCCGATCGACAGCGCGGTGGACCTGGTGACCGCGGCGCTCAAGGCTGATCAGACCGCACTGTTCGAGGAAGCGCTCGCGCGGCAGCGGCAGCGCACCGCGGACGTCACCTCGGTTGCGGAAGCCGTCGAAGCCTCCAGCACCGGCTGGGCCAGGCTGCCCTGGTCCGAGGTCGGGAGCAACGGCGAGGCCGAACTCAACACCCACGGCATCACGGTGCGCTGCCTGGTGCGCGCCGACGGCGGCGTGCCCGACTCGGAGGATGAGCCGGACCTCGTTGCCCTGGTGGGCCGCGCCTACTGAGGAACTCACATGAGAGCGATGCTGGTCAGTGAGTTCGGCGGACCGGAGCAGCTGCGGCCGGTCCGGGCGGCCGATCCGGTGGCCGGGCCGGGTCAGGTGCGGGTGGCGGTGCGCGCGGCCGGGGTCAACCCGGTCGACGCGGGAAACCGGGCCGATGGCCGGTGGGCCGGGCTGCGGGTGCCGTGCATCCTGGGCTACGACGTCGCCGGGGTCATCGATGGCGTCGGCCCCGGAGTCACCGGCCTGGCGCCCGGGGACCGGGTGATGGCGATGACGCACTTCCCGGACGGCGCCGGCGGGTACGCCGAGCTCGTCGTCATCGACGCCGCCCTGGTCGCACCGATCGACGCCGCGACCTCGTTCGCCGACGCGGCGGCGACGCCGCTGGCCGCCGGAACCGCGCACCTGGTGCTGGCCCGGCTCAGCCTGCCGGCCGGCAGCCGGCTGCTCGTGCTGGGCGCCAGCGGTGGTGTCGGGCTGTTCCTGCTCCAGCTGGCCGCGGCCGGCGGGATCACCCCGATCGGGGTCGGCCGCGAGGCGATGCACGCGCAGATGCGCGGCCTCGGCGCTGCGGCCTGCATCGACTACACCCGCGAGGACGTCGCCGTCCGGGCCCGGGCGCTGGCCGGCGGCCCGGTCGATGCCGTCGCCGACCTGGTCGGCGGCAGCCTGGCCCGGTCCGCCTGCGCCGCGCTGCGACCGGGCGGGCAGATCGCCGCGATCGCAACCCCGGACCTGGACCTGGACCCGCTGCTCGACGCCAACATCACCTTCCACGGCGTGCTCATCCAGGACGACGGGGACCGCACCCGCGCCCTGGCCGACCTGCTGGGCCGGCGCGAGTTGCGGCCCGTGATCAGCCACGTGCTCCCCCTCGACGCCGCCGCCGAGGCACACCGGATCCTGGAAGCCGGGCACGCCGGCGGAAAGATCGTCCTCGACGTCACGGGCGGCCTTTAATAAGGGGCATGACAGCTGAGCGGGAGGAGCCGCGGGTGGTCAGCGCTACCCGGGAGATCGCGGCTGGGCCGGGACGGATCTTCGAGCTGATCGCGGACCCGGCGGCGCAGCCGCGCTGGGACGGCAACGACAACCTGGCCAGCGCGTCGGCTGGGCAGCGCGTCCGGCAGACCGGTGACGTGTTCACGATGACGCTGACCCGGGGTGAGATCCGGGAGAACCACGTGGTGGAGTTCGAGGAAGGCCGCCGGATCGCCTGGACGCCGGCCGAGCCAGGGAAGGTGCCGCCGGGGCACCTGTGGCGGTGGGAGCTCGAACCGGTCGACGCGTCCCGGACGCGGGTTACCCATACCTACGACTGGACCCGGCTGACCGACGAGGGCCGGCTGCCGCGGGC